>JADLDX010000067.1 GCA_020846515.1 Pirellulaceae bacterium | reverse complement strand
TATTTAATGGCGAGATCTATAACTATCGCGAACTGCGCCGGCGTTTGGAAGGCTCTGGACATCGCTTTCGCAGCGACAGCGATACGGAAACGATCATTCACCTCTATGAGGATCTAGGGATTGGTTGCTTCGCCGAACTGAACGGCATGTTTGCAATCGCCATTTGGGATAGTCGCCAGCGGCAATTAGTTCTGGCTCGCGATCGCTTGGGAAAGAAACCGCTGTTCTATCAAGCGACCGCTGATCAAGTTCTCTTTGGCAGTGAGTTGAAGGCACTGGCGGTCTGCCCTTCTTTTCGAAAGCAACTCTCCACCCGGGCGATCGATGAATTCTTGACATACCAGTATGTGCCGCATCCGCATACGATCTACGAACACTCGCGCAAAGTTCCACCGGCACACGTCGCTGTCATTCGCGATGGTCAGATCAAAGTCTCCAAGTACTGGAAAATTGATTGGCAGCGTGAGCAAGAGATCAGTCAATCGCAAGCCTCCGAGCAACTCCGCGAATTGCTAACCGATTCCATACGCTTGCGTTTGCGCAGTGATGTGCCGCTGGGAGCCTTTCTTTCCGGTGGCATCGATTCATCGCTGATCGTGGCCCTGGCTCAAGCGCAAATGGATTCACCGCTGAACAGTTTCAGCATTGGCTTTACCGAAGCCGACTTTGATGAAACCGCATATGCGCGACAAGTATCCGGTTGGACGCGCACGGAGCATCGCGAGTTTCAGGTAACGCCCGATGCAGTGGCCATTCTGGACCAACTGGCCTATCACTACGATGAACCGTTTGGCGACAGTTCGGCCATCCCTACCTGGTACCTGTGCGAGATGACGCGTCGTCATGTCACCGTGGCGCTCAGCGGCGATGGTGGCGATGAACTGTTCGCTGGTTACGATCGGTATCGCGCCCTGTGGCTGAGCCGATGGGTGGAAAAAGCTTTCGGACTGCGATCGATCCTGGGCAGCCCCTTGATTCAACGTTTGCCAACTTCCAATCGGCAGCGCTCGTTTGTGCGCCGTCTGCAACGCTTTGGCGCAGCGCTAAACCAACCGATGGCGCGGCGCTATATGAATTGGTTACAGATTTTCCCGGAAGGCATGCGGGCCGATCTTTATCGACCTGAGTTTGTCGAGCAGTTGCCGGATGAAGACCCAGTCCAGTTCTTTGAAGGCGCATGGACCGAGACCAAAGGTCGCGACTTAGTCTCGCAGGCCTCTCTATCGGACCTGGTGACTTACTTGCCATGCGATCTGATGACCAAGGTCGACATTGCATCGATGGCCCATGGATTGGAATGTCGACAACCGTTCCTGGATTACCGACTGGTCGAGTTCGCGGCCTCGTTGCCATCACGATTAAAGTTTCGTGGCGGCAAAGGCAAACTACTACTGCGCGATACATTCGATCGCTTGTTGCCGCGACAGATCTGGACGCGCCGCAAGATGGGCTTTGGCGTGCCTCTGGGTAAGTGGTTTCGAAACGAACTGCAGGCTTTTACACGCAGTCGATTGTTAGGTAGCGACGCGCGCTCTCATCAATTTTTTCGCGCTGACACCATTGCAACACTAGTGGATCAACACACCAGCGGTCGCGTCAATCACAGCTATCGTCTCTGGAACCTGCTGATGCTGGAGAGTTGGCTCAAGCGTTGGCAAAGCTAAGCAGCATGTAAGCGGTACCGGCGCAAGCCGTCCGGTTCTTTGGAACAGCATGTAAGCGGTACCGGCGCAAGCCGTCCGGTTCTGCTTGTATGTTCTCGTTAAGCACCAGGCAGCTTTGCGCCTGCTCCGCTTCCATTTGAATATGAGGCGTCCTGCCGGTCATCGACCTGGCGTGCTGATCAGTCGTTGCCCCAATCCTAGACGTTGACGTAGATCGAGGACCGTCTCGGTGGTCGAACCAGGTGCCTTCTGCAGCCAGGCGCGCATCCGCGCCACCTTCTCCTCGACCAACATCTCATCTTGCGTCTCTCGGCTGGGCGCATGCCCCCAGATGATCTCGCGTTTGTCTTGCGTAGTGATGTACATAATCCATGAATTAAAACCGCCCAACTGCTGATCGATCGCATCGGGCTGCACATGAATGCAAGCCAATTGGAGCGATTCACGCTGCGGTTCGAGCAATCGAACTAGTTGCAAAGCTTCCAAAATCCGAGGGTCGCGAAAGGCAGTGTCCGATGGCGCGGCGTTTTCAGCGAAGATCATGAAGTAATTCAAGACCTCAGAGGGCGAGAATTCATCGGTCGGCAAAAGTGAACCTTCTTCATCAACCGGATAACATAAGCCTTTACCGTTACCCGTTCCGGGCGGTGGCGATTGAAAGACCATGGCCACCGGACGTCGGTACGTGACGTCGACCACCACTTTACCACCACTCATCTTGCGAACTTGATTGGTGCTCTTAATCCACGTATTGGCATCAAAGGCGTGTGCAATGGTCGCCGTCGCTTCAGGTTCCAGCAATGAGACTTCGGAAAGGCCATTCTCGCGATAGACCTGTTCCTTCAAGTTACTGTGAATCCAAGGAGGTTGCGGCGTCAGTTCAATGTTTTCCAACTTGACACCATACAGTGTCTGATCCAGATGCTCGGCGCCATAGTAGTACCAGCCCAAATATCCGAGTATCAGCAACGGTATGAGCGCGAAAGCCAAGCCGCTTCCGGCAGTGTTGCGCACGCGCTCCGCCAGCCGCTGCCAAAAAGTGGGTGGAGGCGGTGGGGGTTGTTCATTGGCGTTGTCTTGCCCCATGCTCCTATCCTTCCTGGGTGTGGTGGCGAGTCAGTAAACACAAAAAGCTGTTTCGGGCGGTTGCCAGTCAACCTGCAGACGCCGGTTCACTGGTCGGCAATCACCCTACGCATCGTAACGAGCAGGTAAAGACGATTGCTTGCATTAGCTTGCAATCGCTGTTCCAGTCGCGCAGGGGGACGCTGTGCCGGGAGACTACCAAATTCTCAGATGCGACTGCAACTGGATTCCGGTCCTTAATGCGACAGCTTTTCGAACTCGGTCAAGCAATGCTAGCACTTGCGTGCTGGTGGCGTTACCTGAGACGACGATATATCCAGGATATTGACTGCTCAAAGAGACTTCCCCTTCGGCGGCGCCTTTCAGGCCGGCTTGGTCGATCAGTTCAGCCGCAGAGATGCCGGATGGATCGACAAAAGCGATGGCCGCGCGTTGATTGGTCGGCGGCTGGCCGGCGCGCTTGACGATCCAACTATTCTGCATACGTCGAGTCAGCTCGGTAACATCACCGCCTTCCAACTCCAGTTCGACTTCCACAACGATAACGTCCTCTAAATCGCTGCGACGATACGAAAACTGAAGGGCGGGTGCGTGGCGAGCGACCATTTGCCCAGCTTTATCTAGCGTCGTCACGCGGACAACATGTGACCCAATATCGCCGTTCACGACGCCGGCATTGCCGACTACGGCTCCGCCCATCGTGCCCGGAATGCCAACCAGATGCTCCAGCCCAGCCAGTCCCTGACCAACCACGCGCGAAATGACGTGACTCAGTTTAGCGCCGCCACCCACGGTAACCTTGTGGCCGTCGATCTTGATAGCGGTTAAATCTGCGGCCGCTAAATGTAAAACCAACGCATCACTCTGCGACTCTTGGACCAGGAGGTTGGACCCACCCCCCAAAACGCGCAGCGGCAGGTTCTCTTTGTGCGCAGCGCGCACCAACTGCTGAAGCTCTGCCACAGTGGTCGGTTCGGCAAAATAACGAGCCAGACCGCCAATTTGCAGCCAGGTATAGGGCGCCAACGGTTCGTTTTCTCGAATCAAATGGGCAAAGTCAGCCAATAATTTCATGCCGAGTGCAATCCAGTCACAGCTACCAAGGGAACAAAAATGCATTACGTCAGATTGTCCCCTCCAGAACCGGCTGGTGACAAGGGGAGGCAACGTCAGGCCTTAGCTCAAGCCTTAGCTCAGGTCTCCATGGCCGCTGCTGTCTTTTGATAGCTCCAGGGCAAGACGGTCAGTAGTGGCAACCAGGCCGCGACCAACGGCGAGAGCAGATATCCATTGCCACCAGCCGCATTCAGTCCCATGACCACCGCCGTAAAGCCACCCACCAACAGAATGCAAACTCCCGCTACCCAGAACACATGACGATCAGGCCGAGTGAGCACCACCGGTATGCCTAATAACAAAACAGTCCAGTCGATCAGAGGTCTGACGAATCGCGAGTGGATCTGCACGAGCACTTCGTTGACGTTGGGTGTCTCGCCGCTGCGCAAATTCGAAATCAACTCCGCCGTGGATGCATATTGCTTCCAAGAGGCTCCGCTGCGCAACATTTCAAAATCAATGCGGGTTACCAAGAAACATTCGCCTGGCGCTAACCAAGGAGTATCGTTACGCGTCAAAAACAGTGGCTTGCCATCGGCTGAGCGAATCGAAGCGATCGTATCGATATCGCGAGGCATATGCACGCCTTTGAGCAGAAAACCGGCGGGGTGTTCCGCTGTCGCTGGCAATGCCGAACCGGTGGCAGCCAAGACCTGCCTACCCAACCCCTCCAGCGCTCCCGCGCGGATCCGTACCATGGGTTCAATCAATTCACGCTTGGCCAACAGAAGATTGCGAGCTTGCAGGTGGACACCCAAATTCCAGTCTGCCGTCGGCCGCACCGAGCGCATCAAGTCGCCCTTTAAGTCCTGCGGCTTGCGGTCCAAGCGATCCTGAAAACTTGGTATCCAGAGCTCGCGCGACACACCTGCCAAACCAATGACACACGCCGACGCGATGAGCAAAGGACGCATGATGCGGCGCTTCGTCACACCTGCTGCCAATAGTGCTGTCATTTCATTGGTGCGATAGATCCAAGTAATGGCAAACAATAATGCCATCAATGCTAGCAATCCGCTCAAGCGATCGAAGAGTGTTAGCGTGTAGGGGCCAAAGTACTCGATCAACACGCGCACGATGCTCTTCTGCTGCTGGCCATATTCAATGAACTCGGTCAAGTTATTGAAGATCTGCACAATGACCATCAAGCCCGCGATCGACAGAAAGCAGATCGAGAGGACTCGAAAATAGATCACCAGCAAGTATCGATCGATGCGCGTCATCCAGTTGCCTTGTTACCGGTAGATCCGAGAGTAAGGGTTTTATTACTTGATCGATCGAGTAATGTACCGCCCTGTCAGGTCATACACACTTCATATCGCCGTCGCAACGGCAATTCGTTTAACAGTCAGCCGCAGGCGTACTCTGTCGTTTAACAGTCAGCCGCAGGCGTACTCCGTCGTTTAACAGCAATACCGTTCAATGAAGGGCGTTTTCACGTAGGCGAGTCTCTCCGAGACTCGCGAATTTCACCAAAAGGCTCAGGACTCGCGTCTCGGAGAGACGCGGCTACGTGCCTCGTTGAACGGTATTGCGTTTAACAGTCAGAAGCAGGCGTACTCTGCATTCGTTTAACAGCAATACCGTTTAAATTTAAGCGGAGCAGCGCAAGCTGCCCGGTGTTTCTCCGAGAAAAGCCAGGCGGAAACGGACGGCTCGCGCCGATTCCGCTTTAAGTACTCTGCGTTACCAGGCCCGGTGGGCGAGAGTACGCCTGCGGCTGACTGTTAAACAAGCGCGGCTCAGTCGCGGCGTACGAGTCGTTGCCAACTTGGATCTGGTTGGCCGGCGCGGCTGGGCAGTTGGAAGACCTGGCTAGCCCAAGCGCCAAAGAAATCGGGCATGCTACCCAGTAGATCAGATCGCTGAAGCAATCGATGGGCTTCAATCCACATGAACTCGGCTACTTCGCGTTCGTTGGCTTGCGGCTCCGACTGGTCCACTCGGTCCACCACCAACCAGTCGAGCAATGTTCCCCATGAGGTGCGACTCTGCCAAATCAAAAGCGGCTCAGTCACGACTAAACCCAATTCCTCATTCAGTTCGCGCACGACGGCTTGTTGGGGCGTCTCACCGGGTTCAATGGTCCCGCCGGGGAAACAAATCATGTTGGGCGCCCGCACAAACTGGCTGCGACGAATGACCAGGAATTGATTGTTCTCGACTACGATCCCTACTGCTCCATGCCGAGGTTTGCCATATTTTGAACTGACCTTGGACGACATGGAGGATCCTGGACCGCGGACGGCCGCTGCTTTTGAAACTGAGGGGACGTGAATTGGCTGGTATTGTAGCCGATTTTTTAAAGACCTGGGACATCGTGCCGCCTTCTAGCTCGCACGAAAGTGTCTTCACCAAGCGTCAATCGCTCTATGACTTTCAGTGGCGGCCCCAACGCGACGAGTTCCATCCCCAACCCTAAACAAGGCACAGTGGCTGACTGGCCACCGATCAGCTTGGGGGCCACGTAAACATGAACCTCATCGATCAACTGACGATCGAACAACGCCCCCAACAATTGGCCACCACCCTCGCACAAAACATTGGTCGCTCGATACTCGTCGACCAAGTACCGCAGCAACTGCACCAACGTGTCCTCCTCCCCAACACCAGCCGCAGCTTCGACATTAGTAGAGTCAAGACTAGTGGACTGCTGGACGCGGCAGCCGCAGGCTCTGAGCGCTTCGATGCGCCCGGGATCCGCGTTGGCAGCGGTCCAGACCAGCACTGGTGACTCTCTCGCGGTACGGGCAAGTTGACTTTCGCAACTCAAGCTGGCTTGTGAATCGACCACCACGCGCAGCGGAGTTCGCGGTCCGCCTTGCCGGGCGGTCAATAGTGGATCGTCCAAGCGAGCCGTTCGACTGCCCACGATAATCGCATCGACACGCCCACGTGTGCGATGGGCGTGAACTCGACTCTCAGGACCGGAGATCCAGCGACTATCGCCCGTACGCGTGGCCATCTTGCCGTCCAGAGACATGGCCCATTTGGCAATCACGTAGGGCAGCCGCTCGGTCACGCGCTTCCAATAAGGCGCCAGCAACTCGACCGCTCCTGCGTACGGCGGACTCATCACATCGACTTGAATACCAGCCGCTCGCAACTGATCGATGCCCTTGCCTTGAACTTGTGGAAAAGGATCCGAGATCGCACAGCAAACGCGAGCCACCTGCGCTTCAATGAGCGCATCGGTGCAGGGTGGAGTCTGGCCATAGTGACAACATGGCTCAAGCGTCACATACGCGGTGGCACCCCGCGCAGTCTGGCCGGTTGGCCCGGTCACGCTGGCCAAGTTAGCCAGCGCTACGCGTTCGGCGTGTGGTCCTCCGTATCGGGCATGAAAGCCTGACGCCAATAACTGGCCATCGCGCACCAGCACACAGCCCACCATCGGATTGGGCTCCACGGAGCCTTCCCCCAAACGCGCCTGTTGGCAAGCCAGTTCCATCCAGTGCGCGTCGATCGATTGCGCATCATGTGGCTGCGCATCAATTGGCTGGTTAGCGTTTTCGCTCTCTTGCGGCATTAGTGGACGGGCTTCTCGATCAAGAAGTGGGTAAAGAAGTCCATGAGCGCCGCATTGGATTGGGCATTGGGTGAATGATCGGGTCGATTGGTCATACCGATTCGATCGGAGACGCCCAGCAACTTGTTCACAGCGATCGAGTGATTCAAGGCTGTCCAGCGTTTCGGGGTGTCTTCACTACCGCCGCTGACGAAGAAAGGGCGGGGGCAGATCAGAGCATGAATTTCATGCAGGTCATGGCCGGCAGCTCGCAATTGTTTGTAGGCACCGGTCGTCGGATTATCAGGTTTGGGTATCCCGGGTTTGCGCGTAACGCTTGCATCCAAACCCAAATACCAAGGCTCCCAATAATTCACACTGCCTCGGGCTTCATCGAACACGATCCCGGGATCGCTGACGGCGACGACAGCAAACTTGTCCCATAATGCGCCGCCAAACATGGACCACTTGCCGCCATAGCTGTGGCCGACAATGCCGATGCGGGTCTTGTCAATTTCAGGCATATGGGACATGGCTTGCCAACAGTTGGCCGCCACATAGGCATGAAACGACAACGGTTGACAAACCGCCTGACCTATCTCGGGTTTATACGCATTGCCACCGGGCGTGCCAATGTTTAGCGTGGCGATGCCTCGTTTGGCCAACTGCCACCCCAGGTCGCGATCGGGTTTGTCCCCTTTCAGACCGATGCTGGTCTCCGGTTCATAGAACACCACCAGGGCCGCTGGCAATGGTTTTTTGCCAGGTGGAATCAGTAACCAGCCTTCACCAGTTTGATTCGGCGCGATCTCGACGCGCACGCGTTTCTGCACGATGCCATCACGTGTCTCTTCACTCAAGTACTCGACCTTCGGTGCCTCAAGCACGGCTGGCCAAGGGCCTAAGAATTGAGTCCAAGTGGCAAACAATTCTTTGCGGCGCTCGCTCCACTGGTCGGCCGTAGTGATCGGCTGACCTGCAGCGGTCTTTAACGGCGAAGGCAAATCGCCGAACTGGCCAGCGAATTCAGCCGGTGGCTGAAAGTAGGGCGCGATACGCGACCAGGCTGGTGCCGCAGGTGGCTCTTGCGCGGCCAACGCGCTGCATAATCCGCAACCGAGAACGATGACCAGCAATCGTGTAACCATGGGCGGAACTCCACATCGAAAGGGAAGAATCGTTAATACAGGCAGGACGCTCGAGCAGGCGCGCAGTCATCGTGTAGGCTAGTTTCGCGGAGACTAAATCCGCGCCGACTACGCATCGTTGATGCTGAAGGACTAAGTCCGAGGACGCTGTCGCAACTCCAACATCACCCCCGGTACGAACACTTCGGGCAGTTGGTCCCGAGGGCGAGCGTCTAGTATTCTAATCTGCCAGCCCAGTTGCGGGGCACGCGTCTCAAGAGTCGTCAGTGCGGTACGAGCACCATAGACCAGAATCAATTTGCCACCCGGCTTCAGATGATTTCTGGATTCAGCCAGCAAACTTTGGCACAGTCGCATGCCAGGATCATACAACGCATATTGATCCAACGACTCCACGGGCTCGTCTTCCCAAGGTGGGTTGGAGATGATGTAGTCAAAGTCCTCGCCCTCCATCAATGCAAACGGCGAAGCGTCCAGACTGGCAACTTGCCGCACGTCTAAGCGCTCCACCAATCCTAAGCGATCAGCGTTGTAACTTGTGTTGATCACTGCGTAGGGGTTGATATCGACGGCCACCACCTGGTCAGCTCCTGCCTGCAAGCAACACAATGACACCAATCCAGTCCCCGGTCCGATCTCTAGGACGCGTTTACCTTTCATGTCCGCTTCCGCCGCAATCCATGCCCGTAGCGTCACGGTATCGTCAGGCTCCCAAAACACAGTTGGTAACTGTGCCAGCGGCAATTCAAAGGGCGCCAGAGTATGCCAGTCTTTGACTTCAATGTCCGTCAGCGATTTGGCCGGCACGGGCACAGCAGCCGATTGGCTCAGGCCAGACTGGCCTGAAGAGCCCCCAGCACCTGCCGCGCGGTTAGCAGACGAGGGCGGCGTGGAGTGAGTCGTCGAGTGAGTCGGCGAAGTTGCAGGTGAAGTTGCAGGTGAAGATGGCGGCTGAGAAGATGGCTGCGTCGAAGATTGGGCGTCGCTGATATGGGTCGAGATGGAAAGATCGTTGGCTCGGGGCGACCGCCTCGAGCCGCGAGCCAACAGCACGACCAGCCCTAGTGTGGTTACACCCACCAGCGCCAACAGAATCGAAAATGATCCACTGCGTCCAGGCATACGCTCGGTCCAGGCACATTGCCAACAGTAATTTGAATTTCAGTCACTTACCGCTTGGCCAACCACCACACTTCCTATCAGCCGCTGGGCGTTAGCCCCGGTTTCCCCTCGTTAGACGCGGTTTTTCAGCGAAAACCGTGGCTAACGCCAATACGGCTAATATCTAAGCAAACGGACGCTGCTCAACTGATCATTCTCTTTACGTTCCTTAGCCAAAACGACCGGTTACGTAATCTTCAGTCTCTTTCAAGTGCGGCTTGGTAAAGATCTGGGAGGTTGGACCATACTCGATCAGTCTACCAAGATACATGAAGGCCGTGTAATCGCTGATACGGGAGGCTTGTTGCATGTTATGCGTCACGATCAGCACCGTATATTCGCTTTGCAATTGGCCGATTAGATCTTCAATTTTGAGCGTTGCCAAAGGATCCAGTGCCGAACAGGGTTCATCCAGCAGGAGCACTTCTGGGTCGCTGGCGATCGCTCGGGCAATACACAAACGTTGCTGCTGGCCGCCGGACAGCCCCAGCCCACTTTCATGCAGGCGATCCTTGACCTCTTCCCATAGGGCCGAACCCCGCAAGCTCTTTTCACAAACTTGCGAAAGAATTGACTTGTCGCGTTGGCCATCGATGCGCAGTGGATAGACGACGTTCTCGAAGATGCTCATCGGAAACGGATTGGGTTTTTGAAAGACCATGCCCATGCGTTTACGCAGTTCGATCACGTCGACGCCAGGTGCAAAAATCGAATCGCTACCCAGTAGAATATCGCCGCGCGTGGTCAAGCCATCGATCAGGTCATTCATGCGATTGACGCTGCGCAGCAGGGTTGACTTGCCACAACCGCTTGGACCGATCAAGGCTGTGACTTTACCTTTCGGTATCGGCATGCTGATATCATGCAAGGCTTGTTTCTTGCCGTACCACAAATTGAAATGCTGAATCTCTACCGACGGCGTCTCTTTGAGAACTTGCTCATGGATGACAGCCTCGACCTTTTGCCCCGAGGCAATGCGAGCTAACCGGTTAGGTTGCGCACTGGTGGCTTTCGATTTTCCGGTTCGTATTTCGTCCATTGCTCCACCGTAAGCAGGCATGCTCGAAGAAAAATGAGGGCTGGGTGTCGACATGTTCGTCTCTAAGTTCTATGCGCTCAAAAGTTGTTGTTGCTCAAGTGCCTGGTTGACCAGTTTTCGTTGAAAGCATGTCGACAAGTTCTAGCACGTGGACGCGTCCAATTTGGGATTAAGGCACATACATCGTTAACAGGTGTAGCTGGCTGCCACACCATCGATGTGTACGCTATTTTCTCCTTAGGTTGTTCTAATCATCCAAGGTTCGGAGTCGTAGCTTTCGTTTGTCGATCCAAAAACTATCTCAAATCCCAGGAAAAATTGCAGGCAAACGCAAGTCATGGTTATGGTTGTTTTCTGGGAGGACAACCCTACGGCCCATGCTTGGGCTTGGACGGTACCAACTCGTCCGGTAACCTCTTCTCTCTTTTTACTTCGAAATTTAAGTGCCTTAATCCCAAATTGGACGCGTCCACGTGCGTAGCATGACCAGCATATTTAAAACTGATTGCCCTGGAATCGACGCCGCAATCGGGCTCGCAGCAGGATGGCGGACAGGTTTAGTGAAATCACGATCAAGATCAATAGTAGCGTGCACGTGAACACCAATGGTTTCGATGCTTCGCTATTTTGACTTTGAAACCCAAGCCAGTAGATCTGGTAGCCCAGGTGCATAAAGCTGCGAGAACCATGGAAGTATGGAAACTCGCCATCCAATGGCAAGTCAGGTGCAACCGGTAACGCACCTACCAACATCAGCGGAGCCACTTCGCCAATACCACGTGCCATGGCCAGAATAGCACCGGTCAAAATGCCAGGCCGCGCGTGAGGCAACACAATGTGATAGATCGTCTGCCACTTGCTTGCGCCGCAGGCCAAGGAACCTTCACGTAGCGAGTTAGGCACAGCAGACAAAGCCTCTTCGGTAGCCACAATGACCACCGGTAAGGTCAGCAGTGCCAAGGTAAAGGAGGCCCACAGCAGACCTTCTTTACCAAACGTTGGGGCTGGCAAACGGGCTTCGTAAAAGCCATTAAAGAATGGACTTTTGAAGATCAATACGGCGGCACCAATCAGCGACGCAAACCAGATGGCCGGGGCGATACTGGCCAATCGCCTCCGAAACTCCGATGGCGATTGATCGGCACCACTGGACAGCAGACTGGCCATAAACGCTAGGACGCCCGCACCAATCGTACCGGCCAACAATCCATACCAACCGTTGGAAGGTAATGATCCGAATTGAGCATTTTTGGCACCCCCATCGATAAACGCACCGATCGAGTAACAGAAGAACGCCAATCCAAAAACACCGTACACAATCGATGGTACACCAGCCAGGTTGTTGATCGAAATGCGTACCAACGATACCAACGGACCGCTCCGCGTGTACTCGCGCAGATACAGGGCAGCGATCACTCCAAACGGAACGACCGCCAGAGTCATGATCAGTGTCATGACGACCGTTCCCCAAATCGCTGGGAAGACGCCGCCTTCGGTGTTGGCTTCGCGTGGTTCGTCCAGCAGGAACTCGTGCCAACGCGAGAAGTACACGGCAAACTTGTCGAGAGTACTCAAGCGATTGGCCGGAAACAACCGCACGATCTCGCTACAGTTAACTGCGCGCTGCGGTGGCATCAACCACACGGCTGGTGCGTCGCTGCGTTGCACACACCACAGCGTCAACCGGCCGAGATTGGCATCCACAAATTCAACCAAGGTGATGTGATCGCCGAGAGGTTGAACATTTAGAGTATCTGGCTGCGGTAGGATCGATTGCTGAGCCAACACGGCTTGAGCCGCTTCTGTCCATTGGCCCTTGAGCAACTGGTCACTGTCAGCCTTGGCCAGTTCGAGAGTGATCGCATCGCTCGGCACGATGACACTTAATTCATTGCCCGCGCTAGATGCTTCTGCCTGGCGAATCTGGTCTTCTAATGGCCCTTTTTGTTCCAGCACTTCCTGCCACTTCATGGCAAACCGGTCGATGGCCGATTGTATGGCCGGCGGCTCGTCCGTGAACTGCTCTTTCCAAGTGGCCAGTTCCATTTCGGTGGCCAGCCGCGCTGGTGCGAGCACTTCTTGTTCATAACGAGTCAACAATTGTTGCCATGCTGCTGCCAGGCCATCGTC
>JADLDX010000066.1 GCA_020846515.1 Pirellulaceae bacterium | reverse complement strand
GCTGGGCGTTAGCCCCGGTTTTTTCAGCGAAAACCGTGGCTAACGCCAATACGGCTAATATCTAAGAAATAGCAGCGAATCACTGTGAATTCGATTCAAAGTGGCGCTGTCCAACTAGAGTCTTCTCTGCGACAGAGTTCGCAGAGAAGACTGGTGTCATGTCCGCGGCATGCCTGAGTTTGATTGGTGCATCTGCCGCGATAACATTTCGCACTCCAAGAATTGCATGATCGGATGGATTGCCCCGTGCCACCTCGCAAGATTCTCGTCACCGGTGCGGCCGGCTTCATCGGCTTTCATCTCGCACAAGCCCTGCTGGCGCGAGGCGAACACGTGGTGGGCTTGGACAATCTGAACGACTATTACAGTGTGCCTTTAAAACGAGCGCGATTGGCCCTGCTAACGGAGCAAGCCAATTTTGAGTTTGTGCAAATCGACTGCGCCGATCGCCAGGCGATGGATCAGCTGTTTGCCAAAGAGCGGTTTGCTCGCGTGGCCCACCTGGCTGCACAGGCCGGTGTGCGGTACTCGTTAACCAATCCGCACGCGTATATCGACAGCAACCTGGTAGGCTTCATCAACATCCTCGAAGGGTGTCGTCATCACGGAGTTGAGCACCTGCTCTATGCCAGTAGCAGCAGCGTATATGGATCGAACAAGCTGCAACCTTTTTCCGTGCATCACAGCGTCGATCATCCGGTCAGTTTGTATGCGGCGACGAAGAAAGCCAATGAACTGATGGCGCATACATACAGTCATCTGTATGATCTTCCCACCACCGGCTTGCGATTCTTTACGGTGTACGGACCTTGGGGGCGACCTGATATGGCCTTGTACATCTTCACCAAAGCCATCAGCGAAGGTCGCCCGATCGACGTCTATAATCACGGCCAAATGCGCCGCGATTTCACCTATATCGACGACATCGTCGAAGCCATGGTGCGACTGGTTGATACGGTACCGACGCCCGATGCCACCTTTGATCCGCTGAACCCCGACCCGGGGACCAGCAACTGCCGCTATCGTGTCTACAACATCGGCAATCATCAGCCAGAAGAACTCGGGCGATTCATCGAATTGATTGAACTAGCCCTAGGACGTCCGGCCACCAAAAATCTACTGCCCATGCAGGCCGGCGATGTCATGGAGACCTACGCCGACACCCGCAGCCTGGAAGCGGCCATCGGCTTTAAACCCTCGACGAACCTGGCCACCGGCATCGCCCGTTTCGTCCAGTGGTACCAAGAGTACCACTCCATCGGCGGCCATTAACGCAAGTTGCCCCGGCTTTCGCCATAAGCCCGCAGGATTTGCTGTATGGGCCAAGACCCTATTCATCCCTGCCGAGCCTAGTGGTCCGCCGACATCAGAAAACGGGATTCAGTCTCAGCCCGGCGCTTTACATCGTGCCTGACCAGGAGTTAGGATAGATCGCTTAACCTCCCCGCAACCAGTCGACTTTCCCACCCAAAGGATTGCAGCCATGCTGGACTTGATCGGCAAAGGCAGTGCGCACACGTGCAATGGCGTTACGCGTCGCGATTTTCTTCAGGTTGGCAGCCTGGGCACCATCGGGTTGGGACTGCCCACGTTGATGCAAGCCCGTGCGGCCGGCATGACGGACAAGTCCAAAGACAATCGTTCCTGCATTCTGATTTTTAATCTCGGCGCGCCCAGCCAACTCGATACCTTCGATATGAAGCCGGACGCACCGGCTGAAATACGCGGACCGTTCAAACCTATCTCGACCAACGTCAGCGGTATTCAGCTTTCAGAAATCCTGCCACGCCATGCACAAATCGCCGACAAGCTGGCGCTGGTGCGTTCCTGTTTCCATCGCGGCGCGGCCGTCCATGATGCTGGTTGGCAAATCATGCAAACCGGTAGGTTGTTCTCGGGTGGCATTAACACACCTCATGCTGGATCGGCGGTATGGTATCTGCGAGGCCCACGCGGTGATCTGCCTTCTCACGTGGTGTTGCCGGAAACGATGGGACGCGGCGGTGGCAATTTGCCCAACGGACAAGCCGGTGGTTTTTTGGGTAAAGCCTATGATCCGTTCGCATTGATGGCCGATCCTTCGAAAGAGAATTTCAAGGTACCCGACCTGTTGCCTCCCAGTTCGATTCCAGCGGCTCGACTGGATCGTCGACGACGCATGCGCACCGCCGTTGAGCAATCGATGACACAGTTCGAGGCCAGCGAGAGCGCTCGTTTGATGGACGAGCACTTTGAAACGGCCTATCGCTTGATGACCAGTCCACAAGCTCGCGATGCCTTCGACTTGTCGAAAGAACCAGTGGCCGTGCGCGAGAAGTACGGCATGAATCGCTTTGGCCAATGTTGCCTGCTATCGCGACGTTTGATCGAAGCCGGCGTGCGCTTCGTAACCATCAATACGTTTTTGACCGTGTTCGATGAGATCACGTGGGACATCCACGGCAGCAAGCCGTTCACGTCGATCGAAGGCATGAAGAACATCGTAGCCCCGATGTACGATCAAGCTTATGCGGCCCTCATTGAAGACCTGGCCGATCGAGGTCTGCTGGGCGATACCTTGGTGGTGAATTTGGCAGAGTTCGGACGCACACCTAAAGTAAATCCTGCCGGTGGTCGCGATCACTGGCCGCAATGCTTTACGGTCGGCTTTGCAGGTGGTGGCGTGCGCGGAGGGCAAGTTGTCGGTGCTAGTGACCCAATTGGCGCCGTGCCCGCTGAACGGCCAGTGGAACCGCCGGAAATTGTCGCCACTATTTTCCATAGCCTGGGACTGAATCTAGAGACCACGCTACCTGGACCAGCAGGTCGACCCTTTCCACTGGTCGATTCAGGCTTTCGAGAAATTCGCGAGCTGTTTTGATGTCGGTCTGTTTCGATCGCGTGCTTCAAATCCTCCGAATCGGACCCGTCGACTTGCTTATGTCAGCCGTGTTTATGTCAGCAGTGCTTATGCCATCTAAATGTCTAATGCAGCGCCTGGTCGTGTGGGCCTTGTTGGCCTGCCTGTCGGTTCAGGTTCAAGCCCAGACCCAAGTTCAGTCTGGAGACCAGACCGCGCCAGCGCCCGTGGGGCTGCGCGCCTTTCCGGCTGAGATCAAGTTAGAGGGCCAGCACTCGCGAGCTCGCATCGTGTTCCAGCAGGTGACCGATGACGTGGTGGGTAGTCAAGTCACCGCCGGATTAGAGGTCAAGTTGGCCGATCCAACGCTGGCCAGCTACGCTGACGGTCGCGTTACAGCGTTTAAGGACGGACAGACGGAATTAATTGCTACCTGGAAAGCAGCCGAGTCGGGCAAGGCCATGGAAGCACGTGTGCCTGTGACCATTCGCAAGACCGAGGGCATGCGAAATTGGGAGTTCGAGGCTCATGTGCAGTCGGTATTGACGCGCGCCGGTTGCAACAGTGGCGCTTGCCACGGTGCCTTGGCTGGCAAAGGTGGCTTCAAGCTCTCGCTGCGTGCGTACGATTCGCAGAGTGATCACTTCAATATTACGCGGCAATACCGCGGGCGACGCATTGATGCTGCCAAGCCGGGGCGCAGTCTGTTGCTGGCTAAACCTACGGGCTTGATTCAGCACAAAGGCGGATTGCGACTGGATGCGGAGTCGGACGACTATCGTATTTTGGCCCAGTGGATTGCCGCGGGCGCCCCAGCTGCTGGCGCGAATGATCCTGAGCTATTAAGAATCGAAATGCTGCCTTCTCAGATCGATTTGTCGCGCGATGCTCGGCAGCAGTTGATCGTGCTGGCTCACTATTCCAACGGTCGGGTCGACGATGTAACGCACTGGACGAAGTTCACTTCCGCGAACGAAGCCATGGCGCAAGTGGATGCCGAAGGCCAAGTATCCGTTATTGGTCATGGCAAAGGTTCCATCGTCGCCACGTTTGCCAGTCGCATTGCGATTGCGGCCATCGTATCACCTTATCCCAATGTGATCACACCGGCGGCGTACGCTGAATTCCACCCAGCCCATTTTATCGAT
>JADLDX010000065.1 GCA_020846515.1 Pirellulaceae bacterium | reverse complement strand
CGCAGGCATTGATTCAGCAATGGTCGCTGGTGGGAATCAAAAGCGAGTTGGTCACGCTGCCGCCGGGTCGAGCGTTTGATGCCGATTCGAATTGCGATTTGGTATACCTGGCTGCCACCATGTGGGAACCAGCCATCGACGTTGAACGGTTGCTCGGTGGCAATAGCCCATCAGCATCTAAAAACGCATTCATCGTGCAAGCGTTAACGCGTGTGCGTAAAGCTCGCAGTTGGCGGGAGACTCGTACAGCGTTGCAAGACTTGCATCGCTTGGTCGACTATCACTTGCCAATCCTGCCTTTGTGGCAAATCACCGACCGCTTCGCGTTTTCCAATCAGTTGCAAGGCCTGCCTTCGCGAACATCGACCCTGTACGACAAAATTCAGGAATGGCGATTGGCGGCACCCGGTGTTCCCGTTGCGACCCGTAACACTCCTCAATAAGCTTGGTTTTGTGAAATACGCGACCGATATGACCAACGGGAATCAACTTCGTGGCCTCGCCAGCAGTCAGACGCCTGGTGATGCGCCTCGTCTCGAAGTGGCAAGGCGACCGAGATGGTGCCGCGCCAGCATCTGGTGCCTGTTGCTCGGACTAGCATTTATCCTCCAAGCTGTGGCCTGTTCAGAAGCTCGCGCACAACAAGTCGACATCTGGGAATACTCGCCGTATAAAGTTTGTATTTGGTTGTCGATCGATCCCTCGGTTGATCGTTCGGAGCTCGCCCAGACCGATCTGATTGAGCAGACTCGTCAGGAATTGCATCGCACCTTTGGAGCGGCATGGAATACCCAATTCACGGACGTACCGCCGCAAATGAGCGCGCCGGTCGCACGCGGCATTGGTGAGTTAGTAGTAGATGATTTCACCAAGACCGACTTGGTGCTGCTGCTGGATAAGACGAACGAAGATCTCAAGACGCTGCGTGTGGTGGAAACGGCCGTCGAGCAGTTGGAGAAGATCGGGATCACCCGCGTGGATCATGCGCAAATGCTGATCGATAGTCAGCCCTTCATGGAGAAGGACGAGCAAGTCCAAAAGGTGGTTGGCAAAAGCAGCGAAGTGTTTGAAACCTACGAGGAGCTTGTGGCTGCCTTGAAGGAGAAAAGAATATCAGCCGCCTTGGTGCCACGCATCCATTTGCCAATGTTCGACGACTGTGCGCGAGCCTTGGCCACGACATTAGCCTGGCATACCGAGCGATTCTTGAACGACTATGAAAAATTGTTCGTGGTCACCATCGCGCGGGAAGATGAGAATTACGCGATTCAAGTGCGTGAAATGGATTGTCCCATGCGACAGTTGGGGCCGGTTTTCAGCGCCCAGACGGCGACATGGCAAAATCTGGCTCAATTGGTAACGACGCAAACCGTGGCTGCATTCGCGCCGGTAGCGCGTATCGAAGAGGTAGCCGGCAAATTGGTCTTCATGCTCATTCGCGCCGGTGGACTGGCCGAAGCACCCAATCCGGTTCTGATTCAAGCCGGTGAGGTGCTGCAGCCAGTGATTCGCCGCGATGACCGACGGGGCGCGACAGTGTTGATGGAGCCAATTCCCTGGACCTACATCGGCGTGACGAAATCCGATGGCATTCAACTAGAAGGCAATTCCTATTCGGCCCTAGGGAATGTCTTGCAAGGCAAACAGACGCGACGCGCGCAGCGCGTGGCCCTGCGCGTACGACCGACCGGCCAAAAGAGCGATGTCAAAGTTGTCGTCCGTAGCAATCTGGCCGAAGCGCAACCGGGCTGCCAGGTGTTCGAGCGCGATTTGCTGACGGATGACATGCGATTCGTGGGCTATACCGATTGGCGAGGCATGATCACGATCGATCGAACCGACCAGTTGGGCAGAATGTTGCCCGAACGAGTGCGCATGGAACAGGCGGCCGCGCGCCGAGCCGCTCAAGTGGCAGCTGACCAAGCTGCCATGAATCAATCGGCCAAACAAACGTCCGCTGAAAGTGCGACTCCAACACCAGGGTCGGCCGATGCACCAGCGTCGAATGCAACACCAGCGTCGACTGGTGCACCGAGTTCGACTGACGCAGCTGGAGCAACGCCCGCAGTTGGACAAGAGATGGCGGGTGAAGAAGATGTGCGTGGGTCGGATGGGCCTGGCAAATCTTCGGAAGCCAAGTTAGTGGAAGGCGCGGTGGGGACGCCTGGCAATTTGAGCATACCTGCCGGTGCTGAACCGGTGAATGTCAAGTCGGAAACTAGCAGTGAGGCTGAATCTGCGGCAGTGCCGCTGCGACAACCGTTGGTCTTGCTGTATGTCAAAAGCGGTGACACCGTGCTGGCGCGCTTGCCGCTGGTACCGGGTCTTAATGAAGTGGACTTGGCCGATCTACCGAGTGATGCCCGGCGTTTGGAAGCGGAAGCTCATCTGCGGGGCTTTCAGAATGACATTCTGGATTTGATTGGCAAACGGGCCATACTCACGTCGCGTGTTCAGCAGGCCTTAAAGGCCCGCAACTATAAGGATGCTGGTGAGCTGATTGAAGAAGTGCGAGCGTTGAAGGATTACAAGACGCTCTCTGATTCACTGAACATCATTCAGACGCGAATGCTCGACGAGTCCAAAGAGGCTGTTCCGGCGACTTCTAAAACGCGGATCAACCGTATGGTGGGCACAACGCGTGAAATGCTGCAGAAGTATTTAGAGAACGATCTGGTGCAAAAGCTGCTCAAAGATGTAGAAGCAGCCAAAGCGGCGGCCGCGGCCGAAGACAAAGCCGCCGAGGATGAAGCTCGAGCTAAAGAGGCTCAAGCCAAAGAAGATGAAGCTGCCGCGGCCAAAGCGGCCAAAGCCCAAACCGATCAGTAGAACTAACCCTCCTGCTGCGTAGCAGCGGGAGGGTCGACTAGCGTCAGCTCAGTCGGGGAGGGGGCCTCCCGTGCTAACCCAAGCATGAAGTACTTCGCTGCGGACTCTTCTGTGCGGCGCACTAACCCTCCTG
>JADLDX010000064.1 GCA_020846515.1 Pirellulaceae bacterium | reverse complement strand
TTAAAATTATCGATCAGCCTGACAGTCCTATTTCGGTACAAACGCGCGGGCAAATCGCGGTCATACCGGTGATGAGCCAAGACGCTGAAACGGTAGCTTCCGAGGTAAAAGGCTTGTTCACTGACCGGATCGATGGCGGTGCCAGTGGCGGCGGCGGTGGCGGTGGTGCTAGCCGAGGTGGTGCACCGGATCCCCGTGAATTAATCGCTGCACTCACCGGTGGCGGTCGTGGTGGTCGCGGCGGTGGTAGTTCTCAACTGGCCGAAATCAAGATTGCTGTGACCGTCGACAAGAAGACCAACTCCCTGCTGGTCATGGGCACTCCGCAAGACATCAAACAAATTCGCGAACTGGTAGAACTGTTGGATGTGGCCGGTGAAGAATCGGAAGAGAACGTGGTGGTGACGTCGCTGAAAGATACGAACTTGAACGTAGGGATGATCGACAGCGCGCTCAAGAGCATGCTCGGTCCACGAGCTCGCACCAATACCAACAGCAGTAGTACAAGTAGTTCGACACCATCGGCACCATCCAGCAGTGGTGGCGATGCCGACCAGGCGCGGCGCACGGCCGAGGCGTTTCAGCAACTTCGCGAGCGCTTTCAAAGTGGCGGCGGAAGTACCACCGGTGGATTTCGAGGTTTTGGCGGCGGTGCACCGGGTGGCACCACTGGTGGCTTTGGCGGTGGTTTCCGAGGTTTCGGCGGCGGTGGCGGTGCACCTCAAAGTGGACGGGGAGGACGTTAGAGCATGGTCATGCTGGAAGCTGGTGAAATTCTCAAACGACGTGGCTTGCTCGATGCACAGCAACTGGACAAACTGCGCGCAGATGGCTCACGCAACATTATCGATAGCGCTATTCAACAAGGCATTGTTCAAGAAGAATCAGCCCTTCGTGCCTTGGGCGATGAACTCGGCATGGACTTCGTCGATCTGCGCGAAGCGGCTATCGATTTAGAACTGATCAAGAGCTTTCCTCTGAAACTGATCTATCGCCATTCGTTGTTTCCAATCAGCCGCAGCAATGGTGCGTTGGTCTTGGCCACCAGCGATCCGCTAGACGTTTATGCCCTGGACGAAGCCAGCGCCGCGACCGGGCTGTCGATCATTCCCGTCGTGGCCGAACGAGCTGAAATAGCTCGACTGGTCAAGAAACATTTGGGCGTGGGCTCGGAGACCGTCGAAGGACTGATCGCGGCTCGCAATGAGGACGACGAGATCCAGCTTCTGGAAGAATTGCAAACCGACGGCAGCGAATTGAGCGAGATGGCTCAAGAAGCATCCGTGGTCCGCCTGGTGAACGAAATCTTGGTGGAAGCAGTCGATTCACGTGCCAGCGACGTGCACGTCGAGTCCCAGGGCTCCGGCCTGGTGATTCGCTATCGCATCGACGGCATCCTGCACACCCAACCTGTGCCGCCTGAGATCAACCGATTCCAAGCGGCCATTATCAGCCGCCTGAAAATCATGGCCCGCTTGAACATCGCCGAAAAGCGACTGCCGCAAGACGGTCGTATCAAATTAAAAGTTCACGGTCGCGAAATCGATATTCGTCTGTCGGTCATCCCCATGATCCATGGTGAAAGCCTGGTCATGCGTATTCTCGACAAAGGCGCTATGAAGTTCGATTTGCGCTCCTTGGGTATGGAAGAACATACCTACAAGATCTTCAGCGAGCTGATCCGCCTGCCGCACGGAATCGTGCTGGTAACCGGCCCAACCGGTTCGGGTAAAACCACGACGCTGTACAGTTCGCTTCTGGAAATAAAGAGCGATGAAAACAAGATCATCACCACCGAAGATCCCGTCGAATATCAACTCGACGGCATCAACCAGATTCAAGTGCATTCCAAAATTGGCTTGACGTTTGCGGCGTCGCTACGCAGCATTTTGCGTCACGACCCCGATATCGTGCTGGTCGGCGAAATTCGCGATGCGGAAACGGCAGAAAACGCCATTCAAGCGTCACTAACCGGTCACTTGGTATTTAGTACCTTGCACACCAATGACTCGGCCGGGGCTTACACGCGTATCGTCGACATGGGTATCGAACCGTTCTTGGTGGCCAGCACCGTAGAAGGTGTCATGGCTCAGCGATTGGTTCGTCGACTGTGCAAAGAATGCAAACAAGCCTATACCCCGACGCCGGACGAACTGCCCAGCGATTTCCCTTGGGAAGAACTGGGCGACAAGCCGCTCTATCGCTCGGTTGGCTGTCGTACTTGCCGCAATGTCGGTTATTCGGGACGATTCGGTATCTACGAATTAATGGTGACCACCGAAGACATTCGCCAATTGGCCCATGAACGCGTTAGCAGTTGGACAATTAAGCAGGCTGCGTTAAAACAAGGCATGAAAACCTTGCGTAACGATGCGTGGACCAAAGCCATTGCTGGCAAAACCAGCGTGGACGAGGTCATCCGCGTGACCAAGGGCGATCGACTGGGCTAAGCCGCCCCAGGCGTTTTCGAGCACGACAAACTTCCTACCACACCACCTACCATGCCTGATTTTGCCTATGTTGCACGAGACTCGCGGGGCCAGAAGCAGACTGGTACCGTGACGGCGGGCAGCCAGCGCGAGGCCATCGCCCAACTCGACGCGCGATCGTTGTTCCCCGTTGAGTTGACGGTGGCCAAAGCCACTGGCGATTCGCGGAACAAACGCGTCAGCGGTCAAGTCATGGCCACGGTGTACATGCAGATGGCTGCACTCTTGCGCAGCGGTGTGCCGCTTCTGCGCGCGCTGACGGTTATCTCGTCGCAAGCCAGCAAGCCAGCGTTAAAGGCTGTGATGCAGGACATCAAGGCCCGCGTGGAAGAGGGCGAGCCTTTACCCTCAGCGATGGCCAGATTTCCCCGCGTGTTCAGTGACATGGCCGTCAATATGGTTCGCGCCGGTACGGAAGGTGGATTTCTGGAAGACGCGTTGGAACGCGTGGCAACGTTTACCGAACAGCACGAGGAATTGAAAGGGCGTGCCATCGGGGCGCTGGCCTATCCCATTTTCTTGGCCGGCGTCGGCAGCTCGGTCGTGACCGTCTTGATCGTGTTCTTTGTGCCGAAATTTGAAGACCTGTTTGCTTCGATGCGTGAAAAAGGACAGCTGCCTTGGGCCACTGATGCGTTGCTTAGCCTGAGCGCATTCCTGCAATCCTATTGGTATGTACCGATCGTCATGGCCACAGCAGTTGCCTTTGCCATCA
>JADLDX010000063.1 GCA_020846515.1 Pirellulaceae bacterium | reverse complement strand
GCTGGTTGGACGTTTTTTCCCGCGGCCACTTTGAATCGAATTCACAGTGCTTCGCTGCTATTTCTTAGACATTAGCCGTACTGGAGTTAGCCACGGTTTTCGCTGAAAAAACCGGGGCTAACGCCCAGCGGCTAATTCAAAATGGCCGAAAACCGGACGCTAGCGCGTACCGGCTAATCAGCCGCATGCGCGAGCGTCCGGTTCATTGGGCGGAAAACCGTGGGCTAGCGCCCGGCGGCTAATCAGCCGGTATGCGCTAGCGTTCGGTTTAGCCCGATCGGGGTGGCTCCCGATTGGAACGCGCACGCGGAAATTGATCGAGTATGATGATGGCGGTTGCCCCAATACTTTCATGAACGCCATCATGTCTCATCCTCGCCATCAATTGATAAATGCCACCGAATTACCGCGGGTTGATAGCTGGTTAATGCATGGCTTTGAACGGCATTTTCTGCCACGGTATCTGCGGCGGCATTTTCATGTCGTGGCCGCGAACCACCAAGCTCTATCGCCGGCCATCACGCAAGGCGGCTCGTCGATGGTCGTCTACGCCAATCATGCTTCGTGGTGGGATCCGATGATCGCCATCTACTTGCGTGCGCGATTGATGCCCAATCACTGCATGTACGCACCCATCGATGCCGCCGCCTTGGATCGCTATCGCATCTTCAAACGCATGGGCTTCTATGGCATCGCGCTGGGTTCCCATCGCGGCGCCGTTGAATTTCTCAAACGCAGTTTGCGCGTAGCCCAGTCACCTCGCGCTTCACTCTGGTTGACACCCGAAGGCAAATTCTGCGACTCACGGCAGCTAAGCCAACCGTTTTTGCCAGGCATGGCGCACCTGGCCAGCGCTATCGGCAATACCAATACGCACGAAGTCCACGGCAGCCACAGTGTGTGGTTTGTACCGGCCGCCATCGAGTACACGTTCTGGGAAGAACGTTTGCCAGAATGCTTATGCTGGTTTGGTACGCCCGTAGAGGTGCACTGGAATCAACCGCAATCGCAGAGTAAAGAAGATTGGAACCAACTCTTCATGCAGCACTTGCGAGACGCGCAGCGGCAGTTATCCGCCGCCAGTATTGCGCGCGATACCGCTCGTTTCACCGTGCTGCTCAGCGGCGCGGCTGGCTCCTGGGGCATCTATGATGCTGGACGCAAAGCACTGGCTCGCTTGCGAGGCCAAAAGCTGAGCCTGGAACACAGTGAAAAACTCTGGGGCAATTGATGTGACATTGACGCATGCACTGCACGCTTCAGCGCTTCTGCCAATTGCCCAAACCAGCTTTGCCGGCTTTAAGCAGCCATGCGTACCGTGGCCGTCTCAGGTGTCGAAATCGTCAGCGGTAAGGCCAACGGCTGAGCATCATCGGTCACTACCTGACAGGCCAGACGGCGAGTCATGTTGATCACGAGCGGACTGCGCAGGTTGGTCGTTAACGTACGACCAGTCTTGCTGATGACCGTCATGATGAACACGCGATCCGAGGCGTGCATGGAAATCGGCGTCAGTTGGCGTCGCGAAACGTTGACTCGATAGTCTATCTCTAGTTTGCGCGGACTCATAATTGGCAAGGCAACCTGCCCTTGCGATACCGACTGCAACCAGGCAACATCCGGATTGGCAGCATCGGGCAGAATCACCCAGTGTCGACAAGTCTCGAAGCCGATCAATCCTTGCGGAAAGAGGATCACGTGCTCTTGCGAAACTTCGATCTGACCGAATCGTGTCGTATTGACTATCATCGAAGGATCCCTTTCCCACATCACATTTATGAGCCCTACTGTCGGATTTATCGGCACAGTTTGCCGCGCTTCGCGAGTCTGATCGACGAGTTTGCATAGAATATTTTCACGTGCTAGCAAAAGGTGCCGCAGAAGCGGCTGAGGATAAGGAAAGCTCGATGAGTCAACGTGTGGTGGACTTTGCTGTCATTGGGGGCGGTCTGGTGGGACTGGCGACCGCCTGGCAACTGAACCAGCGTTATCCCGACGCGCGGTTATGCCTGCTCGAAAAAGAATCAGCTGTGGGCCAGCACCAATCGGGGCGCAATTCAGGCGTGCTGCATTCGGGCATTTACTACAAGCCCGGGTCGCTGAAGGCGACGACTTGTCGCGCCGGCAAGCAGTTGATGGAACAATTCTGTGCCGAGGAAAACATTCCTTACGACCTATGCGGCAAGATCATCGTCGCCCTGGATGAAGTAGAAGTGGGACGCCTGGATGCCATTTACGAGCGCGGGCAAGCCAACGGCGTGCGCTGCGCTAAGATCGACGGCCAGCAGATCCGCGAACTGGAACCTCATGCCGCTGGACTGGCCGCCATTCATGTGCCAGAGTCCGGCATCGTCGACTACCCGGCCGTCTGCCGACGCTTGTCCGAAAAGCTGACTGGCGCCGGACAAGAGGTGCTCGTGAGCAGCGAAGTGCGTGGCATTCACAGCAGTGCCAGCGACGTGCGTATAACGACCGATCAACTATCGATTACAGCCGGTCAAGTCATCACCTGTGGTGGATTGTACAGCGACCGATTGGTACGATTGAGCGGCATGCAGCCACTTGCCAAGATCGTACCTTTCCGCGGTGAGTACTACGAACTGAAGCCTGAGCGACGACAGCTCTGTCGCAATCTGATCTACCCGGTGCCCGATCCCAATTTTCCATTTTTGGGCGTACACTTCACGCGCATGATCGATGGCTCGGTTGAATGTGGACCCAATGCTGTCCTGGCACTGGCCCGCGAGGGTTACTCATGGTCCCATGTTCGCCTGGGCGACCTGACTGAATCGCTGACCTACGGTGGCTTTGTCAAATTGGCTACCAAGTATTGGCGAACGGGGCTCGGCGAAATTCATCGCTCATTATCCAAAGCCGCGTTTGTCAAAGCGCTCAGTCGGTTGATCCCGGAATTGCATTCGTCAGACCTGCATCCTTGTCGCGCCGGCGTACGTGCGCAAGCCGTGGCCCCCGATGGAACGATGGTCGATGACTTTTTATGGCTCAAGAGCGAACGCATCTTGCATGTTTGCAACGCCCCCAGCCCAGCTGCCACCGCCTCGCTTGAAATCGGGCGGCGCATCGTCGAACGCTTGGATGAGAGCGACTGATCCGCCCAGGTCGCACTTCAAAAATAACCCAAACCTCATGCAATGGCAGTCGATTTGCCTGTAGGCCGATGCTCAATTGATATCTGTTATCTGTGCGTGGCCGGGCTTGTAGGTATACTGTGGCCCAATTCAACGACTTAGCCATCAGGGAAAGCAGGGAAAGATCACATGCGACTCTCTACATCTATTGCGTGCTTAGCCTTGAGTGCCGTTTGCCTGTGTACGCGTACCGACAATTGCGCTCAGGAGAGTGGAGAGGCTTTGCCAAATGATCTGGTTGGACGTTGGCGCGATGATGTCATCGTGACACCGGTCAATCAATTGCTGACTCCCTATGGCAAATACATCGACCTGACCGGCATGCGTCCGCAAGCGTTGGCATTATCACCCGATGGCCAGACCTTAGTCGTAGCGGGCAAGACCAATGATTTGGTAGTGGTGGACCCGACCACAGGCCAGATCAAAACACGAGCTGCTTTACCCGACGAGGGTCAGCATGAACCGCCTACGAGCGTTGCTTCGTCCAATATTCTCAATCCCGACAAACGAGGGCAAGTCAGTTACACAGGTTTGATCTTCGCGCCCAATGGCCGTCGCATTTACATGAGCAATGTCAATGGCTCCGTTAAGGTGTTTGCTGTGTCGGCAGAGGGCAGTGTGACACCCTCCCACACATTGCCTTTACCCACGGCCGATGCGCCGCGGCGCAAAGCTGAAATCCCTAGCGGTCTAGCGATCTCGCCCGACGGCGCTCGCTTGTATGTCTGTGGTAACTTGTCCAATCGCCTATTAGAGCTGGATGCAGAAACGGGCAAATTGCTGCGATCGATCGATGTTGGCGTAGCGCCATACGATGTGCGATTGGTCGGCGATCAGGCGATTGTCAGCAACTGGGGTGGCCGAAGACCCAATGCGGGAGATCGTGTTGGCCCAGCCGGTCGTGGCACCATCGTGCGCGTTGATGAACGAGACATCGCCAGCGAGGGATCGGTATCCATCATTCAATTGAGCAGTGGTCAAGTCACCGCCGAATTGCTGACCGGCCTGCATGCCAGTGGGCTGGCCGTCTCGCCCGATAACAAGTATGTCGTCTGCGCCAATGCTGGCAGCGACCACTTGAGCATTATCGATCTCAGTAAACAGCAAATCATCGATACGATCTGGGTCAAGCCCAACGCGGGCGATCTGTTTGGTGCTTCGCCCAATGCGCTGGTGTTCACGCCCGATGGCGAGCGACTGATGGTAGCCAACGGCAGTCAGAACGCCGTGGCTATTATTGAGTTCGAGCCAGAAGAGAAGGGCGATTCAAAGCTGCTGGGACTGTTGCCCGTGGGGTGGTTTCCAGGAGCCATTGTCTATGATCAGCCACGCCGACAATTGATCGTGGCCAACATCAAGGGATTGCCTCTGGCGCCTAAGAAACAAGCTAGTGGAGTCGAGAGTTTTAACTCACATCACTATAGCGGTTCATTGTCGATCTGCCCGTTACCGGCCGATGAGGCCGAACTGGCCAAGCTGTCCGAACGCGTGGCCAAGAACCTGCGGCGACCGGCCATCGCCCAAGCAGCCCTGCCACCGCGCCCCAATGTACCTGCCAAAGCTATCCCTGAACGCATTGGCGAACCAAGCTTGATCAAACATGTCGTCTATATCCTCAAAGAGAATCGCACCTACGATCAAGTCTTCGGCGCCTTGCCCCAAGGCCGTGGCCGGGCGGACCTGTGCATCTTCGGGGCTGAGATCACCCCCAATCAACATAAAATGGTCAAAGAGTTTGTGCTGCTCGATAATACCTATTGCACAGGCATCTTGAGTGCGGATGGTCACCAATGGAGCACGACGGCCTTTAGCACCGACTACATGGAAAAGAGCTTCGCCGGTTTTCCACGCAGCTACCCGGATGGTATGGGCGAAGATGAACAAGATGCCTTGGCCTACTCGCCTGCCGGCTTCATCTGGGACAATGCACTGAAGCACAAGAAGTCGATCCGAAACTATGGCGAGTTCATGAAACCGACCGTACGCTGGCGCGATCCCAAACAGCCAGGCAATCCTGACTACCTGGCTTGCTACCGAACTTGGAAGGGTTACAGCGATGAAGTTATTTTTGGTTGCGAACCTTCCGTCGAAACCCTGCGACCATTTTCCCCCGGTCAGTATGTGGGCTGGAACATGTCGGTACCCGATCAATATCGAGCCGACTTCATCATCGCCGAGTTAAAAGAGTTCGAAGCCAAGGGTGAATATCCGAGCATGACCATCATTTGCCTGCCGAACGACCATGGCAGCGGTACAGCACCCAAATGCCCGACGCCGGCCAGTTGCATGGCTGACAACGACCTGGCCTTTGGTCGTATCGTAGCCGCGCTCAGCCGTTCTCGATTCTGGAAGGAGATGGCCATCTTTGCCATCGAAGACGATCCTCAAGCCGGTTGGGATCATGTCAGCGGATATCGCACAACCGCATATTGCATCAGCCCATATACGAAACGCGCGCAGACCATCAGCACGCAATACAACACCACCAGTATCATTCGCACCATGGAACAAATCCTGGGCCTGCCACCCATGAATCAGTTTGACGCCAGTGCCACACCGATGTTCGATTGCTTTACCGACACCGCCAATCTAACGCCCTTTGATTCAGTGCCCAACATCATACCCCTGGATCAGATGAATCCTGATCCCCAGGCGATTCTCGACAGTGCCCTGCGCGAGGATGCCCTCGTTTCATCAACGCTCAATTTCCTGGAGGTCGACAAGGCTCCTGAAGACACGCTCAACCGCATCTTATGGCGTGCCATGAAAGGCAGCGCTGTGCCTTATCCAGAATGGGCAGTTACCAACGTCGAAGATGTAGACTAAAAGCGGGCGTCGATCATGAGTCGGGCTAACCGTACGCTAGCGCTAGCGGCTGATTAAAAGCGGAACGGCGCGAGCCGTCCGGTACCTGATTAGAAGCGGAACGGCGCGAGCCGTCCGGTACCTGATTAGAAGCGGAACGGCGCAAGCCGTCCGGTACCTGATTAGAAGCGGAACGGCGCGAGCCGTCCGGTACCGACGTTGATTTGCTAGGAAACTCACCGTACGGCTTGCGCCGTTACGCTACAAATTAAAGTTTTCGGCCCATGTTACGATCGACGCCTAAAAACGTCATGTTTCAGAGGGTCTGACTTTATATCACTGACTCCAAACTGCTGATATAATTTTACCGTACGTATCAACAACCTATGTTTTTGGGAGCCATTGGCCATGCTAACTCGAAACGTCTGTTTTTTGTGCGCAGCCTTGTTTGCCTTCACAAGCGTGGGACTGGTCCGCGCTGAGGACCATACACAAGACAAGATTGAACAGGTCAAGCAGGCCGTCAAGGAAAAGAAGGCGGTCTTGTTGGATGTGCGCGAAAAGAGTGAATGGGAAAAGGGACATTTGAAGGACGCCAAACTACTGTCGCTTAGTGCCCTCAAGGGTGACGTGAAAATCGAAGAGGTCCGCAAGTTGATACCGCAGGGCGCGATCGTCTATTGCCATTGTGCGTCGGGTTATCGATGCCTGGAAGCCGCACCACTCTTGCGAAAGCTCGGCTACGAAGTCCGAGCCTTGGAACCCGGCTTCAAAGCCTTGGTCAAGGCCGGTTTTGACCCAGCCCCCATGGAGAAAGTCGAGTTGGTTAAATAAGCAACTGGTAAGCAACTGGTAAGCTTCCATCCATGAATCAACGCCAACCGACCTGCGCGGATGTGCAAGCCGCTCAGCTGCGCATCTTGCCATTTATTCATCGTACGCCAACGCTGACCAGCCAGACGCTCGACGCGATGGCTGGCGTTCACATATTTTTCAAATGTGAGAACTTTCAAAAGATCGGCGCGTTTAAGGCGCGTGGTGCTCACAACGCACTCTTCTCGTTAACACCCGAGCAACGGCAGGCGGGTGTGGTGACACACTCCTCTGGAAATCACGCGGCCGCTTTGGCGCTGGCGGCCCGCAACGCTGGCACAGTGGCGCATGTTGTCATGCCCAGCAACGCTCCACAGCCCAAAGTCGAATCGGTACAACGGCTGGGCGGTATAATCACGCATTGCGAGCCAACAGCCGAAGCGCGCGAAGCCACGGCTGCCCAGGTCCAGGCCGCCACCGGGGCGATCATGATCCATCCGTTTGACAATTGGGAAGTGATCACTGGACAAGGGACCGCCGCTTTGGAGTTAGTGCAAGATCATCCCGATCTGGATGCCATCGTGACGCCTGTTGGCGGCGGTGGCTTGCTGAGCGGAACAGCCATAGTGGCCGCTGCCCACGGGATAAAGGTCTTCGGCGCCGAACCACAAGGCGCGGACGATGCACAGCGATCTCTGCGCACCGGTCAACGACAATCCGTGGGCGTCGCCAACACCATCGCCGATGGACTACGCACTTCACTTGGTGAGCGACCGTTTCAAGTCATCATGCAATCGGTCAGCGATATCGCCACGGTCAGCGACGAAGAGATCGTCGGCGCTATGCTGCTGGCATGGCAAATACTCAAAATCATCATCGAACCATCCTGCGCTGTACCGCTGGCCGCTATCCTCAATCAACGCTTACCCTTGTCGGGTCAGCGTGTGGGTGTGATTCTGAGCGGCGGCAACGTCGATCTGCGGGCCTTGCCCTGGTAATCCGAGGTCGCAGGCTGCATGCACTCAACCCCAACATTTCTCCCCAGCATTCAATGCACGAAGGTCCTACACAAATGTCGGCTGACCTACAGTTGATCGTCCCCCCGGGCACTCGTCCACCAGCAGGCCATTATTCGCCGGCCGTCGTGCATGCAGGTTTGGTATACGTTGCCGGACAATTACCAATCGACCCGGTAACTGGCGATCATGAGACAGGATCGATAGCCGCGCAAACGACGCGCGTGCTTCGCAATCTAGAGATCATCCTGGACGCAGCGGGCAGTTCACTAGAGCGTGTGCTGCAAGTCACCGTCTACACCTCCGATGTTTCGCAGTGGAGCGAAATCAATCGCGTGTATGCCGAGTTCTTCGGCGCACATCGGCCTGCCCGAGCCGTAGTCCCCACGACACCCCTGCACTATGGTTTCTTGATCGAAATCGCCGCCACGGCCGCCCTGAAATGAGGCCCACGTTGAAACCCTCTGGCTCGACTGGTTCAATCCTCGCCTTTGCTTTATCGGTAATGTTTCTGTGGAGTGGTCCGACTAGCACCCGTGCAGACCAGAACCTCTCGTCGACCGATTCGCAGGCTGACTTAATCATCGTCAACGGTCGCTTGTTTGGCGCTGAATCAGCCACGGCAACCGCGTTGGCCGTACGAGGGCAGCGGATATTGGCTGCTGGCAGTCAGGTAGAGATTGAAAAGCTGGTCGGCCCCAAGACAATTCGAATGGACGCGCAGGGCGGTACGGTTTGCGCTGGATTGCATGACGCGCATGTCCATTTTCTTTCGGGTAGTCTGTCACTGGCACAGATCGATTTGGCCTCTGCCGAAAACGTGGCTAATATTGAACGATTGATTGGTGAGTTCAAAGCGGCTCATCCCGACCAACCCGTCTATCAAGGCCGCGGTTGGTTGTACGGTGCGTTCCCCGGAGGACTGCCAGACAAACAATTGCTCGACCGATTGATTTCAGATCGGCCCGCCATCTTGCGATGTTACGATGGCCATACCGTATGGGTAAACTCGAAAGCCTTAGAAGCCGCGGGTATTACCCTGGAGACACCGGACCCGCCTGCGGGCATCATCGTGCGTGATCCCGTAACGAAAGCAGCCACCGGCGTGCTGAAGGAGTCCGCGCAAAGCTTGATCGATAAAGTATTGCCCACACCCACACGCACCGAAAAACTCGCCGCTCTGCGCGCCGGAATTCGCGCCGCCCATCGATTGGGAGTGACCAGCGTCTGCGAAGCCGGCATTGGACTGGCCGAACTGGAGCTGCTGTAGGAACTGCGCGGGGCTGGCCAACTGCAACTGCGTTATGCGATTGCCTTAGAGGGCAAACCTCGTATGAGCGATGCCCAGTTGGATGAG
>JADLDX010000062.1 GCA_020846515.1 Pirellulaceae bacterium | reverse complement strand
TCTCCAACGTGACGGCTGGCTTGATCTCTGTGGACAAAAACTTGCGTGAATTGTTCAGACTCTCCAACGCGACGCGTTGGCAAACGCTGCGCAAGTTGTACATTCCCCATGCCGTTGGCCATCTGATACTCGGTGCGAGGGTTAGCGCGGGGTTGGCAGTCATTGGCGCCATTGTCGGTGAGTTCTTTGTGGGCTTCAGTGGCAATGACGGCGCGGGTTTGGGCACCATCATCACCGATTGGCAGAGTCGAACCCGCACTGCCGGTGTGATTGCGGCTGCGCGGACGAGTACCGTTCTTGGTTTAATGATTCTAGGCTTGGTCAATCTGGTCGCGGCCACGCTTCTGCGGCGTTGGACGCGCGATGTTGGCTTTGAAAGTGGTGGTTCTTAATAATGAACGATGCAATGAAACTGCAAGCTTGCTCCCCAAGACCAGGTGCCCTTGATTCGTGCACGGTAGGCAACTGGCCACTGGGTGGTTTGTTTCTTGGTCGCCGGCAGATGTCTCTCAGTCTGATGCTCTTGGGGTTGATGTTATTGTGTGGCTGCCAAGGTGCGGACAATAGTAATTCGGCCAATAGTCCGACAGGCCAGGCCGGGGCTGGGCCTGAGGGTGCCCCGCTGGAACGAGTTACCCTGATGCTCAATTGGTATCCCGAAGCGGAGCACGGCGGATTCTACGCGGCCAAAGTGCATGGCATCTTTGAAAAGAATGGGTTGGACGTCGAGATCCGGCCCGGTGGCGAGAAAGCGCCAGTTGCGCAGGAACTTGTTACCGGACGTGTACAGTTTGCCATCGGTAACGCCGACGACGTGTTGCAGTTCCGCGAGCAAAGCGTTGACGTGGTTTCCTTGTTGGCACCTATTCAGCAAACGCCGCGATGCATTATGGTTCGCGCAGATTCGGGCATCGATAGCCTGGGGAAACTGAAAGGGCTGACGCTTCAAGCCAATAAGGGTCAGGCCTTCCTGAGCTTTATGGACAAGCTAGGTATGCTGGAAGGTGTGCAGGTCGTGCCCTACGCCGGCTCAGTGGCTCAGTTCGTAGCCGACAAAAACTTTGCGATTCAAGCGTACAACTTCAGTGAACCGCAACTGGCCGAGCAAGAGGGCGTGAAAGTCCGCACGTTGATGCTCTCGGAAATTGACTTTAATCCGTATGCTTCTTGTCTGCTGGCGATGAGTGATACCGTCAAGCAGAAGCCCGAGTTAGCCAAACGCATGGTGGATGCCTGTCGCGAAGGCTGGCAGAAGTACCTGGAATCGCCCGCCGAAACCAATGCTGCCATCCTGAAAGCCAATCCGGAGCGGATGACCAAAGAGGCATTGGAATTTGGGGCCCGCGAACTCAAGCCGCTTTGCGTTTCCGCCGATTCGGCTACCGCTAGTCCAGCCGATTTCGGCAAATCGTCACTCGAGCGTTGGCAAAAGCTGGTCGATCAATTCATCGAACTCAAATTGATCACCGCCGAAAAAGTTCAGGCCAGCGCTTGCTTCGTCGAACTCAAGTAAACTCGCGTGACTCCAGATTTTCAGTGCCTTCATCCCGAATCGCACCTGGCGCAGTGCCTATTCGGATTTCGCAACGTGTTTAGCCACGCTATCAATCTCAGACGAGGTTGGTAGCGAGTTATAATTACCATGCGATGCATTGCCATACTTGGAAATGCATTGCTTGGTAATTCTGGTGCTTTCGCGGATTCTTTTAAGGCGGGACTGTATGCAGGTTATTCATCATGGTGCTCATGAAGGCGTAACGGGATCTTGTCACCAGTTGATGCTCACCGACAAACGCTCGCTGCTGATTGATTGTGGACTGTTTCAAGGGCAAGACGCCAAGGGGCGTGATGAAACGCAAATTGAGTTTCCGATCGAGGGACTCCAAGGCGTCATACTGACACATGTGCATCTGGACCACATTGGTCGACTGCCCTATCTGATTGCTGCCGGCTACAACGGCCCCGTCTATTGCACGCCTCCGACGGCCAAGCTTTTGCCGCTGATGTTGGAGGATGCGTTACGCTTGGGAGTGACACGCAACAAGCGATTGATTGCCCGCTTTTTGCAAGAACTCAAGCGATTGGTGCGTCCGATGCCTTATGGCAAGTGGCACAAGCTGGATGGCGGTACAGAGATGCGATTCTGGCCGGCTGGGCATGTGTTGGGATCGGCCTACGTTGAAATCCAGCGTGATGACGAGCGTTATGTCTTTAGTGGCGATTTGGGTTCTACCCACGCGCCGCTACTGATCGAACCCAAAAGTCCCGAGCGAGCCGATATGTTGGTACTCGAAAGCACCTATGGCGACCGATTGCATGCCAACCGCGAGGATCGCTGCGCGCGATTGGAAGCCATTTTGTGCCGGACCATGGAAAACAGTGGCGTAACTATTATTCCAGCGTTTAGCCTGGGACGGACGCAGGAATTGCTGTTTGAGCTCAATGAGATCTTTCATCGTGTCGAGCGAAAGTGCGGCTGCGAATTGTTGAGCACGGTTGACGTATTGGTCGATTCGCCTTTATCGCTGCGTCTGACGCAAGTCTATGACTCAATGCGCGAGTACTGGAGCGAAGAAGCTCGGCAAGTGCTGACATACGATGATCAGCCGTTGGTCTTTGAGAATTTGGTTAGTGTCGACGGGCACCGAGACCATTTGGCCAAAGTGGAGCACTTGCGCACATCCAAGCGACCGGCGATCGTCATTGCCGGTAGTGGCATGTGTACGGGTGGGCGGATTGTGAATTATTTGAAAGCCTTTGTGGGCGACCCGTCGGCAGATATCGTCTTCGTCGGCTTTCAGTCGTTGGGAACGCCTGGTCGCTACATCCAAGATCAAAGTGAGTGGGTACGCTTGGATGGTCAGCGATTCGATATTCGCGCCGCCGTGCATACGCTCAGCGGCTATTCGGCCCACGCCGACCAGGCTGATTTGATTCGGTTTGTGCAAGGCATGCAGAGTCCGCCCAAGGCCATTCGTTTAGTGCACGGTGAACCTCCAGCCAAAACCGCACTGGCGGAGAAACTGACGGCTTTAGGCTACAACGTCGTTTAGCGTTGGATGGTCTAATAGTTGCTCGCATTCTTGCAATCGACAGACCCTGATCTGCCGTTGTAAAGCTTAGGATTGTCACGCGCCGGCGCGAGGTGCCGCGTGGCAGGAGTGCTGCCCGTATATCCACCGTTGGGCCGTGCCACCTCCGGCTTTTTTCTGTTATCCTTTTGGACTCGCGGCTGGAAAAGGAAATCGATCTCGGAGTTCGACCGCCGCCGCGTGACTGCCAGGAGGAAAGGTGTGTTGTTTGATGATCCATGAAACGTTGACAATCGTGTTGGCCGGTGGCAAAGGCACACGACTGGAACCACTAACTCGCGATCGTGCCAAACCGGCCGTACCCTTTGGCGGCAGCTATCGAATCGTCGACTTTGTACTCTCCAATGCCATCAACTCTGGCCTGCGTCGTGTGCTCGTACTGACTCAGTACAAAGCGCTCAGCCTGGATCGGCATATAAACTTGGGATGGCGACAGTATTTCTGTTCCGAACTCCAAGAGTTCATCGATGTCGTGCCTCCGCAGCAACGCATTGACGAGCAGTGGTATCAGGGTACGGCCGACGCAGTCTATCAAAACATATTTGCCATTGAGAAAGACCGCCCCAAGTATGTGCTGATTCTGGCGGGCGATCACATCTACAAAATGAACTACCGCTCGATGATTGAGTACCACGTCGAGCAAGGGGCCGACCTGACCATCGGCGCGTTACGGGTCGATAAACAGTCGGCCACGCAGTTTGGTGTCATTCAAATCGATGAGCAACAGCGCATCATCGGTTTCCAGGAAAAGCCGGCTGAGCCGTTAACGATGCCTGGAGACCCAGCCCATGCATTGGCCTCGATGGGCATCTATGTGTTTAACTCGCGATTCCTGTTCGAGCAACTCTGTCGTGATGCCACCGAACCAGATAGCGATCACGATTTTGGTAAAAACATAATCCCGTCGATTATCGATGAACATCGCGTGTTTGCCTTTCCATTCCGCGACGAAAATCGCAAACGAGACGCCTACTGGCGTGATGTCGGCACTTTGGATGCCTACTACGAAGCCAATATGGATCTAATTGGCATCGACCCTCAACTCAATCTGTATTCAGATCATTGGCCGGTTCGCACTTTGCAACCCAACCTACCACCACCTAAGTTCGTATTTGGCAGCTATGGTGACTCCGATCGCTGTGGCCATGCGCTGGATAGCATTGTCTGCCAAGGCACCGTAGTCAGCGGTGGTACGGTCAAGCGAAGTGTGCTCAGTCCCAACGTTCGCGTAAACAGTTATGCTCAAGTTGAGGACAGCATACTGCTGGAAGGAGTCGAGGTCGGTAGGCATGCCAAGATCCGTCGAGCCATCGTGGATAAGCGAGTTCGTATCCCGCCCGGAACTGAGATCGGGTACGATGCACAGCATGACCGCGCTCGAGGCTTTACCATCAGCCCTTCCGGCATCGTCGTCATTGGCAAAAATACAACGTTGCCAGAATAAGCTCTTGTCCTCAATAAACGCCCATGTCACGCTGGGGCGACTTTCCGCCTTGCCCATTCATTTCCCTGGAGGATCACCAAAGTGCCAGCGAATGCTTCGGTCTTTATCCTCGGACTGGTGGTCGGTACGGGATTATTGGTTATTGGTGTCCTGTTAGGCTTTTTCTTGGGGCGTCGAGCCGGCGCAGCCAGCCAGGTGGTTGACCGTCAGCAATTTCTTGGCTTTTTGCAGAACTTGTCCCACTGGACCAGCGAATTCGCGGGTGATGTATCCAAGTACCAAACGCAGTTGACTTCGATCAGCCAGCGGGTCCAAGGCGGCAATGAAGCGCCACGCGAAGAGATCCTGCAACTGCTGACTCAGATCATGCAGGCCAACCAGCAACTCCAAAATCGGCTCGACACAGCCGAGGAACGCTTGGAATCGCAAACCCATCAAATTGCCGACTATCTGACCGAAGCCCGCACAGACGGTTTGACCGGGCTAACCAATCGACGCGCCTTCGATCAGACGCTCGACGAACTGTATGTGCAATGGCAGAGTAAGAGTCAGGCGTTTACCTTGGGTTTGGTGGATATCGATCACTTCAAAAAGATCAACGATACCTATGGCCATCCGGCTGGTGATACCGTCCTCAAAAAAGTTTCGGAAACCATGCGGAACGAATTCCGTGACGCAGTATGTGTGGCGCGTTACGGTGGCGAAGAGTTTGCCATCTTGTGCATGATGCCGCTCGAGGAAGCCGCCGACTGTGTCGATCGACTACGCAGTGCCATCAGTCGCACCGAGTTTCGACATGAAGACACCATCATTCCGGTGACGCTCAGTGGCGGTGTGGCTCGCATCGAAGGCGATGACAAAATTGGAAAACTGGTGCGTCGCAGCGATGAAGCGCTGTATGCCGCCAAGCTCGGCGGTCGCAATCGAATCTATCTTCACGATGGCAGTATCTGCCGACTGGTAACCAAGGTCCCACCGGCCACGGTTCGCGACCTGCGTTCTGAGGCCGTACCCAATATGGCTCAGCAAGATTCGACCGTGCGCCTGCAAGAGCGACTTAAACGCATCGTCGAAGAAGAGTCGCGCCGCGTCTAAACGGTGCTAATTGGAAAGCGAGATTTGGCAGGCTAGGCAAGTTGCGTCTTTGTCTGCGATTTTACGTAGCCACTGTGGTCAAGCGTTGGATTTCAACTCCAGCCGAGTCCACCGTCTGGCGACGGTGGCTACTCCAAGCGCGTCCACCGTCTGGTGACGGGTGGCTGCCGGGTGAGTCCACCGTCTGGCGACGGAAAGCCGGGCAAGGGCTTGGCAAAAACTGGAAACGCTCTGCCTTTCTGATAGTTTTCAGGCCACGGTTCGCCTTATAATAGGGTTCCCGCCTGAATTCACTTACCACTCTCCTCGCGGCACTCCACTATGCAGCGTCTGTTCATTCCTATCGTAAGCAGCACCTTCGGGTTAGTTGCCTGGTTGGTAACGCTTGGGGCCGCCGACGATTACACCCAGCATATAAAGCCACTGCTTACTGAAAAGTGTATCGCTTGCCACGGACCGCTTCGCAGTGAAGCCGGCTTACGTTTGGACGCAGCGGAGCTTATTCGCAAAGGGAGCGACGAGCATGCGATCGTAGTCGTCGGTCAGCCAGCCGATAGTCACTTGATCCAGCGTGTGACCAGCGCTGATGAAGAGCAGTTGATGCCGCCCAAAGGCGAAGGCGTGCGACTAAAACCCGATGAAGTGCAGCTGCTAGAACGCTGGATCAAAGCCGGTATGCCTGCCCCGGAGGACGAGAGCTACGTGGCCAGCCCCCGAGAGCATTGGGCCTATCGTCCAATCGAGCGTCCGCAATTGCCCCACGCGAACGCGGAAGCTAATGTGCAGGAGGCCAATGCCATCGATCGCTGGTTATCGATGCTGCAATATCAACGCGGAGTGCAACGCAATGATTCGGCCGATCCGGCCACTTGGTTGCGTCGCGTGACACTTGACTTAACCGGCTTGCCACCGTCGATCGAGCAATTGGAAGCGTTCTTGAGTAATGCTGAACCAGATGCGCGCGGCCGAGCAGTGGATCGCTTGCTGGCCAGCCCTGCACATGGCCAACGCTGGGGGCGACATTGGATGGACGTCTGGCGTTACAGCGATTGGGATGGTTACAAGAATGAACTGCGCGGGAGCCAGCGACATATTTGGCACTGGCGCGATTGGATCATTGAATCAATCGATGCCGATAAACCGTATGATCAAATGGTGGTGGAGATGTTGGCCGCCGATGAGATCGATCCTCAAAACCTGGATACACTTCGCGCTACTGGATTCTTGGCTCGCAATTTCCATCGATCCAATCGCAATATCTGGCTGGATGCCACCGTCGAGCATACGGCCAAGGCCTTCCTGGGTATGACGATCAATTGCGCTCGATGCCACGACCACAAATTCGATCCGATTTCACAGACCGAGTATTATCAATTCCGCGCTATCTTCGAACCCCACGAGGTGCGCACCGAGGAATTGGCCGGTCAGCCCGATCTGATGAAAGCCGGTATACCGCGCGTGTTTGATGCCAAACCCGAAGCGAAAACGTTTCTCTTCGAGCGCGGTAATGACAAACAGCCGCGTCAGGACCAGCCCATCCAACCCAGCGTGCCGGCCCTGTTCGATATTGAATACCAGCCGCAATCCATTGCACTACCCCGCCAGGTCTATCAACCTGCGCTCACCCCAGTCGCTCGGGCCAACGCGCTGGCTGCGGCCTGGTCCAGCTATGACAAGGCACGACAGGCTGCGGAGACGAAGCTCAAAAAGCTCCGCGAACGCACATCAACAGAGCAGCCCAATAGCGCAGCCAATATTCCGGCCGACGAACAACTCGATCCAATTACTGCGGCCACCCTCGAGGCTCATGCAGCGGAAGCGGCTTTGGTCTCTCTACAAGCTCGTTATGCGGCGGACCTGGCCAAGCTCGATGAAGTTCCGCAGACGCAACTTGATCCATTAGTAAAGCAAGCCGCCACTACAGAACAGCGTGCCAATCTCTTGGCAGCTCAAGTGGCCCTGCACTCCGCACACAACGCCCTGGCGACGGCCAAAGCCAGTGAGAACAAAGACGCCAAGAAACGTCAGACGGCCATCGATCAAGCCGAAAAGAACCTGGTTACCCAACGGCAGGCCTTAGACCAAGCCCGCCTAGCCAGCAGCGTGGCGGCCAGCACTTACACACCGGTCGGCACGGTCTATCCAGCGGCCAGCACCGGTCGTCGAACCGCATTAGCGCGATGGATTACCAACCCTCGTCATCCGCTGACCGCTCGCGTGGCCGTAAACCATATATGGATGCGCCATTTCGCAACTCCCTTAGTCGATGATGTAGCCGACTTGGGATTGCGCATGAAACAACCCATCACCCATCAACTGATCGATTGGTTAGCCGATGATTTCATGAGTAGCGATTGGGACATGAAACGCTTACATCGGCAAATTGTGATGTCTGAAACCTATGGTCTTTCTTCACACGTCGACAATAGTTCGCCGTCGAGTGTTGCAGCCCTGCAGATCGATAGTGAAAACAAACTGTATTGGCGCGGCAACGTGCGACGCTTGGATGCCGAAGAGATTCGAGATAGCCTCTTGGCCGTATCCGGACATTTGGATAACAGTGCCGGTGGACCAGATCTAAGCGAAGATGATGGCGAGCAAACTCCCCGTCGCAGCGTCTATTTCCGACATGCTTATGAGAAACAAGTGGCCATGTTGGTACTATTTGACGGCGCCAGTCCCATTGAATGTTATCGGCGCAGCCCGAGCATCATTCCGCAGCAAGCCTTGGCGCTGGCGAACAGCCAAATGGCTCGCAACATGTCGCGGCAATTGGGCGAACAACTGCACAAACAACATCCCGACTCTAAATACTTTATCAATCAACTATTTCTGGCTGCGCTCGGTCGACAACCCTCGGACGACGAACAGCAGACTTGCGCTCTCTTTTTGGCAGAACGTGCCGAAGGGGAAACCGAACTTGTTCGCCGCCAGAGTTTGGCGCATGCCATGATCAATCACAACGACTTTGTCGTCGCGCGGTGAACCGCAGTCAGCACACACTGTGCACAAGGTATTTGGGCACAAGGTATTTGGGCACAAGGTATTTGGGTACAAGGCACTCTTTAGCAGCACAACCGGTAACATGACCATGAGCATTAATCGCCGACAGTGGCTATGCGATAGCGGACTTGGGTTCGGCGGACTGGCATTAACGGCCATGTTGGCTGGTGAATCCCAGTCTCAATCACCTAACGTGCCGGGCAGCGCGATCGCGCAAGCCGCCTTACGCTTCGCACCACGCGCAAAAAGTGTCATTTGGCTGTTTATGATCGGCGGTGCCAGTCATATGGAGTCGTTTGACCCCAAGCCGCTGCTGAATAAGTATGCTGGCAAGACGCTGAACGAAACGCCCTTCGGTGACGTGCTGAAATCGCCCTATCTGGCCAACGAGCGCGTAGTAGCCTTTGATCCAAACAATGGCTTCGTACGCACCGAGATCTTTCCATTACAGGTTGGCTACTCGCGGTGCGGTCAGAGTGGCTTAGAGATCAGTGATTGGTGGCCACACCTGCAACAGCGTGCCGATGACCTCTGCCTGGTCAGATCTATGTGGACGGAAGACAGCAATCATGGCGCTCAATTGCAATTCCACACGGGTCGCCATCGCATCGATGGCTTCTTTCCTTCCATCGGATCGTGGGTCAACTATGGTTTAGGTGCGCTCAACGAGAACCTGCCACAGTTTGTTGTCATGGGTACCCCGGTGGCCGATTGTTGTGGTGGTATGGAGACGCACCGTGCGAATTACTTGGGGCCCCAATACGACGGCGTGCCATTAAACGTCGATCCCAAGAACCCATTGCCCTACGCCAAACCACCAGCCGACGTAGCCGCTGGGCAACAAGCAGGTGAGTTCGAAGTCTTGCGACAGCTCAATCGATTGACGGCGGAAAAATTTAAAGATGACGATGCGATTCGTGCGCGCATGAAGGCTTACGAATTGGCTTTTCGCATGCAAACAGCCGTGCCCGACGTAGTTGATTTTCGC
>JADLDX010000061.1 GCA_020846515.1 Pirellulaceae bacterium | reverse complement strand
TCACGCGTAACCGAAACCACATTGTTGCCAACATGGCCCCTCATCGGCTCGCGTTGCGACGATTGTCTATTGGATAAGGGCGGTACGCCATAACCAATTCACGTCTTTTTCGACTTTTTTGAAAAAAAGTTCGTTCGGTTTGGGCAGGTTTGCCGTCTATACAAACTCTTGCCGTCAGCGGCTAATGTGTGATGAGTGCGCACAGACCTGGCCTGTGACCTGATATATGGGGTTACTCGCAGGCTTACCTGCGTTGATTTCCGCTGGAACAAACCCTCTCAACTTTTGCTGACGAGCCGATATGAAAATTGATGATTTATCCGGCCAGCCGGATATGCTGGCGGATATAGAAACTGCGTGCGTGGCCGCCCGGCAGCGTTTGAACTTGAACAGCCAGCAGACCTCACCCGAATCGATCGTGGCCGCAATCGATGCTTACCTCTGCCAACAAAACTCGGTCCAATCGCAGACTGAGACCGGCGCTGATGCTCCTCCCCTTATAGAAGATGAAGATATCGAAGAGTGTGCATTTGAATTGGGTTGTTTGTGGGGACAGCAGTTGACGCTGGCCTTCCAATGGAAATGGGTCCAGGTTCGTCTGAGCGATGATCAGCATGCCGTCGTGATCGGCGTAACATGTAGCCAGCAAACTTTGGTCATTTACCCCTTCCAATACATCTTCCAATTGCTCGATGAGCAAGATGGTCGCACCATTTCGGTAAGCATCTTCAAGGCGTTTCAGTTGCTCAACCAACCCAGTCGCATCCCCCTCCTGCCTCCGAACAGCATGGAAAATGTCATGGAGCATGTGCATTGACCTGTAGACGAATCGCTCCGCGACTCGTCATAGTCCCCGCCACGGAGTGTCGGGGCTACAAGAAATACTACAATATCCCTCCACAATCCCTAGTGCGTTTGCCTACGCACAGATACCTCGATCCACTCCGACAGAGGACCCACAGCTATGATTACGTTGAGTGCATGTCCGTGTTTGCTGCGTTCATGGTTTGGCTATCTTGCGCTGACTGCTTTGTGCCTGACCACAATGCGATCATCCAGCGGGCAAACTATGGAAGACTTCGACTCGATTCAACTGGCCACCCTAAAGAACTCAAGCGGCATGACGGTCAAGGTGACCAACTACGGCGCCATTGTGACGTCGATCGTGGTACCGGACCGCCAAGGCAAACTGGCCGACGTGGCTTTGGGTTACAACCGCATCGAAGATTACATCAACGCGGTCGACAAGCCGTACTTTGGCGCTATCGTCGGTCGTTACGGCAATCGCATCGCTAAAGGCAAATTCGCCATCGGTGGCGAAACCTACAGTCTGGCCGTCAATAACGGGGAGAACCATCTGCATGGTGGCGTGGTCGGTTTGGACAAGGTGGTTTGGTCGCTCAAACCCATCGTGGTACCTGGAGCCCAAGCCGTGCAGCTATCTTATTTGGCCAAGGATAAAGAAGAGGGTTACCCAGGCAATCTGCAAATCACCGTGACTTACGCGTTGAACAATCAGAATGAGCTCAAAGTCGATTATCTAGCGACTACTGACAAGGCCACGCCCGTCAACCTGACTCAACATACGTATTTCAATCTTAAGGGCGAAGGGGAAGGCGACATTCTTGACCACCAACTGATGCTCAACGCCAACGCCTACACGCCGGTCGATGCCGGTTCGATCCCCACGGGCGAGATCGCTCCAGTGAAAGGTACACCATTTGACTTTACGACCCTCAAGCCCATTGGCCGCGACATCGATCAGGCGCATGAGCAATTGAAGTTTGGCATGGGTTTTGACCATAATTTTGTCATCAACCGTGCCCCTGGCGATGCATCGATGCAGTTGGCTGCCCGAGTCGTGGAACCCAAGTCTGGTCGCGTCTTGGAAATTACCACAACGGAACCGGGTGTTCAGTTCTACTGCGGCAACTTTTTGGATGGCCGATTGAAGGGCAAGTCAGGCAAAGCCTACGTCAAGCGCGGCGGCTTCTGCTTAGAGACTCAGCATTACCCGGACAGCCCCAATCAGCCTAAGTTCCCCTCGACCATCTTGGAAAAGGGCAAGGCATACAGCAGCTCTACTGTCTTCAAGTTCTCGGTCCAGTGACGGTGGGACTTCCGCGGGCAACCAGAACCGCCCGAGCGGTGACTTAAACTTGAATGATGGCGAAGTTGGCAACGATGTTTCGTTTCCGACCGCCATCGTACAAACGGTCCAAAATATGCTAAAATTTCGCCCGTTCAGTTGAGCACACTGGATGTGATCGAACGTGTTCGATTCGCGTGCTCATCCCTCAAATGTACATTTCTGCAAGCGTGTGGGGTCTGCTATGGATTGTGGTCTTCGGTCATCGATTCGAAATGTCAACCCACGCTGGGCTTGCCTAGTACAGTGGGTTTGCTTGGCACTGTGGGCCTGGTTAACTCTGGCGACGAGCAGCCTGCATGCTCAGACCGCGACGAAAAATGCGGCTTCTGCGGATAGCCAAGTCAAGCTAGACGCGACGGGTTTATCCTTGGCAGCCCGCGACGTGGCTTTCTTCAGCACATCGCTCAACATGCGCAAAGGTTTGTTGGAGGATGTTGAATCGGGTTGGATCGCCGAGATTCGTCAGGTTCCATACATTCAAGAGGTCGAGCAGTTCCTGCGGACGAAATGGGAAAATCCTGAACCGGAAACCGAGCAAGTCAAGAACTTCTTGACCAGCCCTATCGCTCGCGACCTCATGTTACTGGCTAGCGATATGACAGCGCATGAGTGCTTCATCATCGGTGAAAAGAGCTGGTGCGACTTTCTCAAAGCGTTCGCCAAGTTTCAGTACGAGCTAGCCGCCAGTGGTCAAGATCCTGAGTCGATGCGCGATTACTTTTTGGATATGACCAAAGAAGACTTCGATGCTATTCCGGTACCCACCACGATCATGGGCTTTCAGTTGAGTGAGGATGAAAATGCTCGGACGCAACTCGACGCACTGGAAGGCATTTTGCAACTTGGTATGTCGGCGATCGATCAACTGAAACCGTTGGCCAAGAACCTGCGCCGCAAAGATCTGGCCAATGGGCAAACGCTGTCGATGACCTTCTCTGCGGAAGACATACCCTGGGAAAACATACCGATTCCCGATGCTGATGCGCAAGATGTTGTCGATCACCTGGCTGAACTTTTGGTCGGTCGAAAGGTAGTGCTGACTCTGGGCGTGGTCAACGATCGCTTTATGATGTCCATCAGCGAAAGCGCCGATACATTGGCCAATTTGGGACGCAATGGCAACTTGCTTGCCACCGATGCACTGAAACAACTGGCGAATAATCAACCTGCCGATTTGCGAAGTGTAAACTACACGTCGGGCGAGTTTCGCAAAGCGTCTTGGGACAGCAATTTCGACCACTACTTTGAACGCATTGCACTGCAAATTACTGGTCCGTTAAGCTTGCAATTTGAATCCGACGAGTTTGACAAGTGGCAAGAAAAACTCACTGAGGATTGTCAGTGGCTAGACGAAAAACTGGTCGAGATGATGCCCAAATACTCCAGTGCGCTGGCCTATGGATTTCATACCGCTGAAGGACTTGAGACCCTGGCATATGACTGGACTCCAAGCTGGCTGCTTGAGAATGCTAAGCCGTTAGCAGTTGCTAAGCATGGTGGTACCGCTCCCTTGATCCTGATCGCCTCTCGTCAAAAGTGGCTGAACGGCATTGGAGAAATTGTAGATGCCGTCATGGAAGAGATACCGGAGCATGCCGAGATGCTGCAAGAAGCAGGCCTTATACAAGCTGACGATGTCGAGAAGTTTGAAGAAATGTCTGAGAAGGTTATGCCGATCATCGAGGACATGATCGCTGCGGTGCGTGACCATTTGATACCTGGCTTGGATGGCAACGAATCGTTAGTGGCTATCACCGCCCAAACGCTGGCCACTCAATTGAGCGAAGACGCACCTACTCCTCCTGCGCCACTGCCGTTGCCCGAAATGGCCGTGGTCATGAAGATCAAAAACAAGGATCTGTTCTTGACTGGTTGCGATCAGTTCATACGGTCGATCAATGCGATGATCAGCTTGATGCGTGAAGAGAATCCAGGTCAGATACCACCGGAAGTACAAGTACCAGAGCCCGAATCGGAAAGCCTGGCGGAGGGCGGTACACGTTACTCGTTCCCCATGGGTGCACCGGCTCCTTGGGATCAATTCGAATTGCAGATGGCCATCAGCAATGACGTCGCCGTGCTGGGTTATAGCAGCCGCCAGGTACGCGATCTCTACCAAAGCAGGCCATTGGCGGCCCGACCAGGTTGGTATTCGGAAACAGAACCGCTCGCACAAGTCGGCTTCATCGACATCGCAGGCATCTTCCGTGCCGTCAAACCTTGGGTGCATTATGCTTTGACCAACGTCAATGAAGACCTCGATCAACCGCTAGGACCTTCGGAGAACGACATTCCAGTGCCAACAGGTACTGATGTGCTTTTGATGTGGGATTGTTTCAAGAAGCTGGGCAAATGTGCCGGTACCACCGTGGTCGATAAGAACGACGTTACCGTCTCCCATTGGATTTGGGTTGGCGAGTAACTCGGTATGTCGGATGACTCTGACAATCGGCCCGCACCAGAAAAACTCACGCGGCTCCCGATCAATTAACGTCAACTTTGCTTTGTAAGGCCACACTCTGGGTGTGGCCAAAAGAGGATTCACTCAGATGGGGATGGAAAACTACTCGCGTCATCAGCAATCGATTATCAAGCGTTTCTATAACAATCGCGATGATATCGCCCTGCAACGGGCGCAAGAACTGGTGACTGAGCTTTATTTGTCCGAAGGCAAGAAGCGTGCGAAGATTTGGGATACGCTAGCCAAGAATTTGGAATTGGTAGGTATCCCGGCTGCGCAGATCGAGCATCTTCGCCAATCGGATAACCCGGAACTGGTCGTCAAGGCACTTGAGAGCAAACTGTGAGCTGGCAATTCGCAACCGCAGGTCGGATCTTATTTGGGCGCGGAACATTCGCTGAACTGGGCGTGGTAGCGGCGCGTTTGGTGATGAGCCGTGCGCTGATTGTCACCGACCAGAACTTGGTGGCCCTAGGTTTGGCGGATCGAGCCCGTGAGGCACTCGAGCAGAGCGGCGTGAAAGTCACGATCTACGACGGGTGCCAACCGGAACCACCACTGGAATGCACTGTCGAGGCGACGGCGTTGGCCTCGAAAGTTGGCGCTAATGGCTTGATCGCTTTGGGTGGCGGCAGCAACATCGATATCGCCAAGATGGTCGC
>JADLDX010000060.1 GCA_020846515.1 Pirellulaceae bacterium | reverse complement strand
GGAAGCCTTTGTTTTGGTCGCAACCAAGCATACACGATCGGGTTCCATGACCGAAGCTTCTTCTGTGGATTCTCCTTCAGATATTCACGGCTCCAGGAGCGTTCTTTGAAGTCTTGCCTCAGGAGCAAGGGGCGCTCGCCCCGTTCCCAATTCTGGGGCTACTTCCTCGGCGCACTTCGCTTGATGCGGGTATTGAGGACATGCCAACGTTTAATGGCCTTGCCTGCCTCGGGCGATGAATAGGCGGGCATGCTGTAGTAGATGTCGATCAATTGCCTTTGCGTTTCCGTGATCCTGTACCGAGCAGCGTAATCTTCGCACCGGCTGATAATCGGCACCGGCAGATAGTAATGGCCCTCCAAGCGAGGCAACAATTGGCAAAAGGTGTTAAAGCTATCCGGATCCCAAACCGTCTTCTTTCGCAGGGCTGCATTGATCACTCTCAGCAATGCGGTCTGCAGTTCATGTAGCGGGCCTTGGAGTGTAATTTCAGGCACATTCTCGCCCGTAGCGTCTTCATAAGATCGGACTATCCAGGATCGCAGACAAACTATATTGATCAGGCGGAGAGGCGGTTCTGGGCAATGGGCCGATGCCAGGTGATCCACCCAAGCCTTCAGGTTTGTCGAGCTCTTACTTGATGAAATAGCGTCGTCGACAACTTGGTCTATCATGGCGACTTCGCTGGCACTAGTCTCAATGGCCGAGAAGAATGGGGCCACTGGAAACAAGTCGTCCACTGGTTTCTTCACCGCAGCCTGCAGGGCGCGACGACAGAAATCCCTCCATGCCTTTCCAGGTTCGGGCACACCTTCCAAAACCAGCTTGAGCCCCTTGGCCATTTGGGAAATGTCTTTCTTGCGGGCCCAACCCTCGGATTCTTGCAGGACCTTCATCACGTCTCGATACATGCACTGGGTGATACCAAGACGCTTCAAGTGCGCATCGACGAAGCGTACGAAGGCATCTGTGCTTTTCAAACGCCCCGAGAAATCCGGTAACTCTAACCAGTTGGGATCGGTGTACTGCCGCTTGATCACCTCCCAAAAGATCGGCAGGCAACGCTGGGCGATCCATAGTGACATAGTCTCCGGACGGTTTACATCCACCCTGTAGTAGTCACCATGCAAAGCACTCTGGACCTTGTACCACATAACGTTTGTCAGCAATGGCCTGTACTTGGCAATGAGGCACAACAATCCGTATCCGCGGCCACGCATATCCAGCTTGTCGAATTCGTACGTCAGCGCCGTTCCGAGCTTACTAAGTTGGCTCCGATTGGTTGCAACTGCCGTCAACCGACGCTCAGCGTCATTGATCCAAGATTCCAGCGTGCGCCAGTCGGCGGCAGACCGTATGAATTTGGAGACTTCTTTTTTGAGTTCTTTCATGGACGTAGGAATACTCATTTGATGAGGAATTCTGAACCACGCAATAGGCCACAGTTCATCAGGCTAAGTTGTTTGAATCACGACATTTCGTGTAGATAGGACGAGTACCACTACGCACCAGTTCGAGTACAAGAGAGAGCAGGCATCGATTGACGTGTAAAGTACTTCAGAGTGAAAGTGGGAACGGCTGCGCCAGCGCGGTGGGCGCGCGTGACTTTGGCTTCAAGACCGGTGGGTTTGCCCGCTCGCATTCAATGCTCAGTTCGTCATCGCCTGCCCGAATTGATTTGGAATACTTTACGGATCAACTGTTCTGGAGGCTGGTATTCATGCCCTGGTTCGACCCGATCATACCGTATGATCCACCATGGCCACCCAAGTTGCAAGTCTCTGGCTTGACCAAGTAAGTTCGCCGAGGCAGCCCTCCGTCGGCCTCGTGCCGGCGGGGGCACGACTGGCAGCTACCATGCGCACTCAACACCCCCTGTCTTCTGTGCTTTGCCGGCGAGCGAACAAGATTCAAACGCCATTAAACTTCAGCGAGCCGTCATTTATCGAAGGCCTTCGATGGAACGGATTGCCAATGCGGCTCGAATGAGTCGCCAGGCATAGGATACTCGTGCGCTCGCCGCGAGAACGAGCAATCGGCTTGGTAGCCGCCAGTCGCGCTTCCGACCGGCACAAGGCCGACGGAGCGCTAAGATCGCTTCGCGATTCATCACGATGAATGTGCCTTTGACCCGAATTATTTTTGCCTACGTGCTTATCATTCGGAATCACTATCATTCGGAATCACCGGCAGATGAATGCAAAATGAAGTTCCCTGGTCAGTGGCGCTGACGACGCGAATGCTGCCGCCCAGTTGTTTGACAATGCCCTGGACAATACTCAGACCGAGTCCACTGCCTTTTCCCACTTCCTTGGTCGTAAAAAACGGCTCAAACATTCTTTGTTGAACATCGGTCGACATACCATGACCGGTGTCAGAGATAGTAATGCAAAAGTCAGGTGCGTGGCGTTGAGTACGCACAGTCAGGTCACCTCCCTGTGGCATAGCATCGCGTGCATTCAGACATAGGTTCATCACAAGTTGCTCAATTTGCCCTGGGTCGGCATAGACATATATGACCTCGGTGTCTATTTCAAGAGCGAGCCGAATGTTGGCAGGTAACAACCGCTGCAAGAGCGCCAGGGTTTGCGTTACCAGTTGGTTGACCTCAACGGGTCGTGGGTCAACTGGTTGTGATTTACTGAAATTCAACAACTGCTGAACCAACCCAGCCGCGCGAGTGGACGCTTTGGTAATCTCCTGAGAGGCTTGATGCGCTAATTGCAAGTCGCCAGCTGCGGTCAATAACTGCGAATAGCCCTTGATCACTGTGAGAATGTTGTTGAAGTCGTGAGCGATCCCGTTGGCCAAACGTCCAACGGCTTCGAATTTTTGAGCCCGCTGAACTTGCTCCTCGAACATCTTTCGCTCAGTGATGTCTATCCCGACGCCTATTATCTTGTAAGGCTTTCCGGAAACATCCAGCGTGCGCCGGCCTATTGCATGTCGCCAGCGTCGACCAACGCCTGGCAGCTGCATTTCGAATTGACAATCGTACGTAGCGCCATGGGAGACGCACGCCTCAAACGCTTTCTGTAGAGGCTCTCGGTGCTCCAATTCAACAAGTTCAAGAAATTCATCGTGGGATTTAGGAAACAATGACCGATCGATGCCATAGACACCAGTTCGATTCGGGTCCCAATGCAGGCTTCGATCCGCGATGGTGTACTCCCAGACACTAACTTTGCCGGCAGTCAGCGCAAAATTGAGCCGCTCAATAACTTCGTCCCCGTGTCCTAAATGCCGCAGTGTCACCATGAAAGCAGGCTCACACCGAAACGATATCGCCTGCGAGTTGAGCTCGACAGCCAGGTACGATTCGTCTTGGCAAATGAGACGACAAACACTACCGCCAGCGGCCCCTTGCGACCGTAAACAGGTTTCAACGCGAGCGAAGTCGTCGCTGGAAACGATGTCAACGAATCTCTTGGCAAGCAACTCATCTCGGGTGTAACCCAAGGAACGAAGAGTCGCCTGATTAACCGCCAGAAACCTATCGCTTTGCGCTGAGTGTACCCATGTAGGAGTTGGGTGCCGATCAAAAAGTGCCTCAAACTCAATCATGTTTACCGTGCCATACATTGGACTGCGAAGGGGCGGACGTATGATACCGTTCAAAAGTAGAAAGTCTACCGTTCCGCGATGAGGCTGAGCGAGGCGGGTTGCATATGGCTGACGGGCTACGCACCCCTCCGCGAAAAATTCGCTAACGCTCTTGTTCGAACCTCCCTAGCGCTACCCTTGGAGGGTTAAATCAGTTTGCAGAAGCTGATCTCAACAGTTGATCTCGGCAACGCCTCACGCGATATCGTTTCGTAATTTTTTGGAGATCGCGTTTCCTCGCGCGAAGGCTGATGAGCAGGCACATGGATGTATCGCGCGGGTATATCATTTTGGAACTAGCAGTGATCCAGCCTGGCTTGTCGCTGCGAGTGGTCAGGACTGCGAGCGGTCAGGACTGCGAAATGACTGACTTGTCTTGCGAGTAAATGAGCACACTGTACGGTCCGATACTGATGGTACCTTCGCATGGGAAGCCGTCACGCTTTATGCTAGGGTGATCGACCGCATGGTCGTCCTGAGTCATTG
>JADLDX010000059.1 GCA_020846515.1 Pirellulaceae bacterium | reverse complement strand
TGGCCAACGGCCATAAACAATCGTTAGGTAGGGTCGTATCTATATCCGCAACGAATCATTTCCCATAGTCAGCCGTCGTCAGACTCTTGAGTACCGACTCCTGCCACTGTCGCATTTGAGTCTTCAACTGCTGGGCTTTAGCTGACTCGGCTTCGATGAGATTCTCTTTCTCGGCGGGGTCGGTGGCCAGGTTGAATAGCTCCTGTTTCGAATTACCGTTCTTGGCATCGTGGATGACCAGCTTAAAATCGCCATCCACGATCGCGCGTGGGCCAAGGTAATCGCTTTCAGCAATGGTCGGATGTCGAAAGTTGGTGAAGTCGCGCGTGGCTTTGCCGCCTTGCAGCTTGGCTAGGGGCGTCGTCCCGCGTTGTAGATCAGGATGGATATACGGTTCGCGTTGTTCTTTCGTCAAATTGCCCGCAGCGAATTCCCAGAAGAACAGCGGCTTGGAGCGTGCTGTTTTGCTACCGTCGATGAAGCCCGAGATATCCTCGCCGTCCAGCGGCCGATTGGGTAAGGGTTGTTGTACTAAGTGGCACAGCGTCGGCAGTAGATCGCTCGTGGACGCGCGCACATTTACCGTACGAGGCCGAGCGATGCGGGCGGGCCACTCGATCAAACCGGGCACTAAGACTCCACCTTCGTAGACTTGCCCTTTGACTCCGCGGTTGGGGGAGGCCAACGAGGCATCAGCCGACGTGCCATTGTCACCGCAATAAAACAGCAGCGTATTATCGCGCACGCCTTGCTGCGTCAGATGTTGACGCAGCTGGCCAATCGCGCGATCCATCGCCGTGATTTCTGCATATCGTTCGCGTAGTACTTCTCCTTGTGTACGAGTTACTTGGCCGCCCGTTTCGTTGGAAGTAAGTTTCACTTTCTTGGTCGCATACTTGCCAGGCAGGTCATCGTAGAGTTTTAGATCGTCAGGCAAACCGCTGTAAGGTTCATGGGGCGAGCCGAACCAGACGACGGTGAAGAATGGCTTGCCGCTCTTCCGCACGCGATCGATGAACTCAATCGCCTCGCGAATAAGGATCTCGGAGCTCTCGCCTGTGAGCTTGACCGGCGGTCCACCATTACGTGAAAGCGAGGGATTGAGTTCGAAAAAGTTATCGTGCGAGAGGCACTCATGGAATCCCATGGCCAGTGGATTAACCGGCGAGTCCGCTTTGACGGCGCCGACATGCCATTTACCAAAGTGACCGCATTGATAACCGGCTTGACGAGCGATGTGCGCTAGCGTGATTTCTTCTGGACGCATCGACCAACCCGGCGCAAACGTACCGTATCGATTCGGATGTCGCCCGGTTAAAAAACTACCGCGAGTTGGCGAGCAACTCGGATGGGCTGAATAAAAACGATCCATGCGCAGTCCAGAGGCTGCCATCTCATCCAGCACCGGTGTCTTCACATGCGGATGACCGTGATACCCCGTCTCCTCCCAACCGTGATCATCCCCCATCAGCAGAATCACATTCGGCAACGTGTCAGCCCAACCGTTTTGACCAGTAGCTGAGCCAAGGCTCAAGCATGCACTGAAACATAAAACAGCCATAACGCTGCGCAGGACTTGATTAACCATCGTGATTCGCCTTTCCGGGGGTAGTGGAACTGATGAGTCGCTCATTGCACACGATCGTCCACCAGAAATCAACCATCACATCCCAGGCTAAGGGTGCGAGTACGCCTGCGGCTGACTGTTAAACGCAATACCGTTCCATTTTCCATCTACTTAAAGCGGAATCGGCGCGAGCCGTCCGGTTCCGCCTGGCTTTTCTCGGAGAAACAACGGGCAGCTTGCGCTGCTCCGCTAAAATGTGAACGGTCTTGCTGGTGAACGAGGGTGTGAGTACGCCTGCGGCTGACAGTTAAACGAGAGGGTGTGAGTACGCCTGCGGCTGACTGTTAAACGAAGTACGCCTACGGCTGACTGTTAAACGAAAAAGTTACTCGCTGAGGAACTCGGCTTTGGTCAGCTTACCGTCTGCGTTGGCGTCCAGCTTCTTGAATCGCTCCTCTCCCGCAGTTTGGTTCGAGCCTGCCAGTGTCGTCATGAACTCGTCGCGATCAATCACTGCGTCGCCGTTCTTGTCACGCTTGGCAAAGCGAGTTTCTCGCTGATTGTTGGCAGCGGCTGGCTTGCCTGCGGCGGGTTTGACTCCAGCATGTGGTTTGGGTTCGGGCATGGCAGTCAGGATCTTGGCGAAACGCGCACGAGCCTCTTGCACTTCGGCTTCGGTGGAATTGGTCACTAGCTTGTAATTCGAACCGTCGCGGTTCTGGCCGCAATCGTAGAATCGTTCGCCTTTGCCTTGGCGATCGATCTCCAACAACCATCGCGCATCGCGCAAGATGCGGCCGTCGTCGAGATGACTGTAAATCCATTCGCGATGAGCTTCTTTTTGACCAGCGAGCACTGGCTTGAGACTAAAACCATCGAAGGGACGATCCTTCGGTAACTGCGCGCCAGCATAGTCGGCCAGCGTGGGCATGATGTCGGTCAAGTCGGCTACGGCTCGAGAAACGACACCGCGCTGGACGCCCGGTCCACGCACAATGCCTGGCACCCGCGCTCCCAACTCGGTCGTCGTGCCCTTACCGTCACTGCCTGTGCCATTGTCG
>JADLDX010000058.1 GCA_020846515.1 Pirellulaceae bacterium | reverse complement strand
GTCGTTATCATTCAGGGATTTAGTGGGCACCCCCACGGACACATGCAAATGTTTGATGGCTCGCGTTGGATTTCTGATTTCGCTCAGAGAGACTTCTGGCCTGGACCTGATTACCGTACACACCAACCGCCATTCGCAGTTTATCGTTTTGCAATTCTCGGAGATTTTAACTCACCGAACATCGCTTCAAGATACGCCTAAGCACGTCAACGCGTCCGATTTGGGCTCCGGGATTAACCGCAAATCACACAACTTATACACACTCCAAAACGCGATAAACAATAAAGCGATCACAGCCTGCCAGTTCGCGCCGTCGTTGCCATGTGTTTAGTTTGGTTTCAATATGAATGAAAATCCCTATAAGCCGCCGTCGCCTTATGATCGCGCACACTCGCGCAGTCACTTGGGTTGGATACTCAAAAATCTAGTCGCACCTGCCATCGCGATGGCCGGTACGCTGGTGATCTGGATGGCCAGCGTCATGCTGGTTGGCCGTGCCTTCGATGAATCCAAGGCGTTGGTTGTATGGGCGGTGTGCCTGCTGATGTCACTGGCCATCGCTATCGTACTGGTCGTTCGCCTATCGCGATGGTACGCCCGTCCTGCATCATTTGTAGTCGTCTTCGCTCTCTTTGCAGCTGCGTTTTGCCTCCTGGAGGGCGACCCGTCCCACGGCGAAAACAAACGCCAAGCGCTGGTTATCTACGCCACGATGGTGAGCCTACCATTGGTCGCTGGAATTACTGCTTGGCTGGTCACTCCGAAAGTCCACAACATCCCTGACAACTAACCCTCCCAAGCGCAGCTTAAGGGCGGTTCGAAAAACGACGAGATAGTCCAGTAACTTGATAGTCCAGTAACTTGATAGCCTTAGTAACCACTCGACTCTCAGCCAACAACTAATAGTTCGACATCCGTTTTGCCCATGACAACTAACCGAATAATAGCTGGCGCTCTTTCGCTCGTTCTCTTGGCGCTACTTGCCTGGTTGATGATCGCAGGCATCGGCGATCTGAAGACGCGGGTCATACTCGCCATGGGCGTAACATTCGGTTCGCTTTACACGGCGCTTGGTCGTCTTCCAGACTGGATGGTTAACTTCAGCCGCGGTACCATCACCGACGATGAAGATCCAGCCAATATCTCTCCGCGCGTTTACTTGCCAATCATCTTGGGTGCTATACTCGTCGCCGTCCTCGTCGGTTGCGTCGCGTGGGTGATTCTATGAGCTACATCGATACCTTTGACAACGAGTTTGTTGGATATTTTGGCGGCATCCCGGTCTATCATCCTTTAGAGGTTGTGCCGGCAACCCCTGACTGTCCCGAGGACTTTAGTTGTGGTCCGGAGAATCTGGTGGTCGGCGGCGGCAGCGGCGAGCATCCGGGCATAGTCGTCAAGGAGCCAGGTGAGGCGGTCGTGTGCTTCGCTCGCGCATGGCTATCGGAGGAAAATCCCTTTCTGACCCCGGAGTTACGAGCGGCTATTCAACCAGCCATCGCCGCCTGGCCCGATGGTGATATGCAACACACCTGGCACGAAGCACTACGAAGGAAATGGAAACACGTCTTTGAGTTTGCGGGCTGGAGAGTGGAGGACTATGTAGAGTTCTCCAATCGCTGTCAGTCGCCAGGGTTCCCACGGCCGTTTCATCCTGACCAGGACTACCACCTCGAACACTGGTTAGCAGCGTCGGTTGGAGAATTCATCCTCTTCGCGATGCCGGAATTGGCCCAAGCCGCCATCCAAAGGCTTGGCGACTTACGTCAATACCTTTCTGGAACGCTCTATAAAAACATACTTCTCTTGCCACCTGGTTATCAACCCTGGGGTCGGCGAGAGATTGACCAGCATGTAACGTGGGGTGTTTCGGCTTGGCGGATTCAACGAGAACAGAACCCTCAAACGATTCGCGATAACGAAAAAGGGGTCTGACCCGGGTCAGGTATATTTAACCCAGGGGTACCCCTTTTTGATCATAGGCTGGCGACGGTGCTGGGCAGGGGTGTCTTGTCAGGCACCTCTTCAGACTTCACTTCCACCTCAACTTCTTGGATGCTCACCGGGGATCGCAATACGGCCACCGAACACGCGCGCAGCCCGTAGGCGCTCGATAACTGTGGCTTACCCTCTTCCTTGAGCACCGAGGTGTCGAACAGCCATTCCCAAGGTTCACCGCATTCCAAATTAGGCAAAGTAAACGGAATCTCATTGGCGTGATCGGCATTAAACAGCATCAAGATATGATCGGCGATGATCGTCTCGCCATACTCGTCCACGTCAATCTTGCCGCCACATAAGTGAACCCCCAAGCAACGCACGTGAGGATTATTCCACGCGTCATCCGACATCTCTTTGCCCGATGGCTCCAACCAGCAGATCTCTGGTGTATTGGTGCCGCGCAATGATTTCCCGTGAAAGAAACGGCGGCGTTGAAAAACGGGTTGCTCTTTACGGATCTTGATCAGCATTTGCACGAACGTCAGCAACTGCTTTTGCGACTCGTCGAACTCCCAGTTCATCCAGGTCAGTTCATTGTCCTGGCAATAGGTATTGTTATTGCCTCGCTGCGTGTGACTGACTTCGTCACCGCATAAGAGCATCGGCATGCCCTGCGACAAGATTAATGTGGCCAGCATGGCCCGCTTCTTGCGTTCCCGCAAGTCTCGAATACCCTCGTCATCGGTGGGCCCTTCCGCACCACAATTCCAGCTGTCGTTGTGGTCGGCACCGTCCCGGTTCTCTTCAAGATTGGCTTCGTTGTGTTTGTGGTTGTAACTGACCAAATCGTTTAGCGTAAAGCCATCGTGACAAGTGATGAAATTCGCACTAGCGTGTGGTCGACGACCATTCCATTGATACAAGTCGCTCGAGCCGCTGATGCGCGTCGCAAACTCCGAGGCTATGCCACCATCACCTTTCCAAAAGCGACGCACGCAATCGCGATAGCGTCCGTTCCATTCGGACCAACCCATCGGAAAATTGCCGACTTGATATCCGCCTTCGCCCAAGTCCCAGGGCTCCGCGATCAGTTTGACCTGCGACAGTACCGGATCTTGGTGAATGATGTCGAAGAATGCACCGAGCTTATCGACTTCGTGTAATTCACGGGCTAGCGTACTGGCTAAATCAAACCGGAATCCATCGACGTGCATATGTGTTACCCAATACCGCAGCGAATCCATGATGAACTGCAAGACACGCGGATTGCGCATGTTCAGCGTGTTACCACAGCCGGTATAGTCGGTATAGTAGCGTGGATCGTTGGGTGGCAAGCGATAGTAACTGGCATTATCAATTCCGCGGAACGAAACGGTTGGTCCCAGTTGATTGCCTTCCGAGGTGTGGTTGTAAACGACGTCTAAGATAACTTCGATACCCGCATCGTGGAGCGTACGCACCATCATTTTGAATTCACGGATGACTTCGTGCGGGTCCGTCGCGGCTGCGTACCGCGGATCAGGGGCAAAGAACCCCAGGGTGTTATAGCCCCAATAATTGGTTAACCCCTTCTCTTGCAAATAACGATCGTCCGAATGAAGCTGCACCGGCAAGAGTTCGACGGCGTTGACACCCAGGTCGGTTAAGTGCTTAACCGCCTCTGCGCAACTAAGGCCAGCATACGTCCCGCGCAGCGCCTCTGGAATCTGCGAGTTTAGTTTGGTGAAACCCTTTACATGCAACTCGTAAATCACCAATTGATGGGTCGGAATCTGCGGCAAACGATCATCGCCCCAAGTGAACGCCTGGTCGATCACCATGCCCAGCGGAGCATCTGCCGCATTGCACAATGGGCTGTACGACAAATCCGCTTGCTCATCTCCCACGATGTAACCATGACAAGCATCAGTCCAATTCGGCAAGCGTCCCACGGCCTTGGCGTATGGATCTAACAACAGCTTATTGGGATTAAAGCGATGTCCTTTTTCGGGTTCGTAAGCCCCGTACACTCGATAGCCGTACAGTTGCCCAGGTCTGGCGTCTGGCAAGTAAACATGCCAGACCATATCGGTGTGCTCCGGCATGACGACGCGCACAGCCTCTTTCGAATCATCAGCCGAGTTGAAGAGGCAGAGCTCAACCCGCGTGGCATTTTCACTGTACAAAGCAAAGTTAACACCGCGGCCATCCCAGGTGGCTCCCAGTGGATACGGTCGACCTGGCCAAATGCGCATTGATGCACTCCTCGTTTGATTTCATGCCTGCCCTCGGTCCAGTCGAAAGTCGGCCGACAAAAGCTGGCCACTAAACGTCGGCCGATAAAAGGCAGTCCATGGCGTGCCCTCACAGCAAGAAGCGCGCCGAACTTGCTGAATTTGCGCAGCACCGGTTCCTGGCTCCTGGTAGGCCTTCGCAGTCCCTACACCGCCGCAACCCGTGCGGACAGACGTCAAGTAAGTTATAGTTGAGGCCTCTGATCCCACCCCCACCTCAACTTTTGCAAGGCACACCCCTGCGCACATTCGCAACCCATTTCTGGATTTTGATTTTGGCGGCTGGCGGTATGTTCACCCACATGACGGCGCGAGCCGAAGTGGGCGTAGCGGCGAAACCTATTGAAGGCGCGGAGATCATCCTGGATGGGTCGCGCAAGATGCTGGACGAAAAATGGACTTACTGGGAAGGACCAAGATTTGCCAGCAAACTGCCCATTCAATGGAAAGTAGTCGACGACCCGGTTGATAAGGGCAGCGTTGTCCGAACGGCTGACCCAGCGGCGGCCGGGGGCAAGTTCGGCGCCGCCGATATCGTCACTAAACAGACCTATCGAGACTTTCGCTTGCACGTCGAGTTCGCGATTATGAACAAAGGCGGTAACAGCGGCGTGTACTTGCAAAACCGCTACGAGATCCAAGTATTAGATGGCGACCGTACCAGTCACGGTATGGCAGCCATTATCAATGAAGCCGCCACGCCCTACGAATTGTATAACGGCTTGGGCAAGTGGAACGCGTATGACATCACCTTCCGCGCTGCCCGATTCGAAAATGGAAAGCGTACGGAGCAACCGCTGGTCACGATGTATTTCAATGGCAAGAAAGTTCATACCAACCACAGCATTACCAAGGTTTGGGGCGGCCCCAACTCGGGTATCGATGGTGGCAACGAGGGTGGCAAGGGTATCACCGATATCCCTGGCGGCATTAAGCTGCAAGATGAAGGACACGATGTCCGCTATCGCAACATCTGGATCAAACCACTGCAATTAGATAAACCAGACCCCGACTTTCAACAATAGCGAGCAGCAGCAGACTAACCCTCCCGCTGCGTAGCAGCGGGAGGGTCGGCTGGCGTCAGCTCAGCCGGGGAGGGGGCCTCCCGTGCTAACCAAAGCCTGAAGCACTCCGCTGCTAACTCGCCTCTACGGCGCACGCACCCTCCCCGAAAAAACAGGCTGCAGTAGCGCCTGTTTTTTCGACCCTCCCAGACGCTGCGCTGGGAGGGTTAGTTCGGCCGCTGCGCAGCAGTGGGAACTAACCCTCCTGCAGCGTAGCAGCGGGAGGGTCGGCTGGCGTCAGCTCAGCCGGGGAGGGGGCATCCCGTGCTAACCAAAGCCTGAAGCACTCCGCTGCTAACTCGCCTCTACGGCGCACTCACCCTCCCCGAAAAAACAGGCTGCAGTAGCGCCTGTTTTTTCGACCCTCCCGGACGCTGCGCGGGGAGGGTTAGTTCGGCCGGGATGCGGCCAGGAGTTGACGTTGCCATTCATGGACCAGGCTTTGCAAGTCGGCGCTTTGAGCGGTCAGCTCGGGCAGGGCGGTCGTTACCGACTCAAGTGAGGCAATCATCTGCTCCACCGCACCGCCCATTAAGACCGGCTCATCGCCGCGCTGACGAGTTGCTTGGGCGACCAACCATTGGCGAATAACACGCGCCAACTCATCAAAGGCCTCGTTCAGCTGGTCTATCAACGCGCGCGGAGCTTGCCGACTCTTTAAATCAGATATCAATTCAGCCAGTCTCGCTCCCACGGCAAACAGCGACAACTGGGGTGAGTTCATCGTCGCGCTGACCATGCTAGACTTCCACACTTTTCGGTCAAGACTTTCCTGGTCCACTCCGCCAGATCCGCCTACGGTCAGATCACCGCTTGCGTCCGCGAAAGCTCCAACGCGAACACCAATAACTTCGAGGTCGCGACCATCCCCGTCTTCCTCATCGACGGAAGCCAATTCTTCTTCGTCATCTTCAACGCAGTCTTCGTCGCTCCAGTTCCCCAACATCTCGCGAGATTCCTGCCACTGTTCGACCGTGGTGGCCAAGGAGAAGGCGAATTCGTCCTCCATCTCGAGATGAAATCCATCGACCATCATAAATGCTGGACCAAACGCTTGTGCATCATCCTTCTGCATCCGGCACAGCGGGCAATCGCAGTCGATTGGATCATCACCAGCCAGCCGGGGCATGAGTTTGCGTTCCGCGTCGAGTACTTCTTGCAGAGACATGCCACCCGAACCCGGGTCTTCTCCGCCAAGCCAACCGTCTTTCATATGCTCCAAGTCACGGACCAGCCGACGACGTTGAATCTGCGGATCATCGTCAACCCAACGCCAAGCCGCAGTGATCAGGTCGCGACACAAATCAAAATAGAGCACGACCTCCTCGAGTCCCACCGGTCCATAGCGATACACATGACTAGATTCAGGCACTGGGGGTGGCGCAATGCGCGTTCGCGACCACTGCGAGCGCCGAAAATCCATTTCGCGTTCCTTCCATTCGCGGTGCATATGGAGAAAATCGCGAGGCGTCGCGCCTCCCAGACTCTCACGCCCAGTCATTAGCCAAAGAGCATGAATGCGACGAATCTCTTTAAGAATTTGGCGATCAATCTGCTGGTCTTCCTCGCTGTTATCGTCCAAGATTTCGAGGATATCCTCTTCGCTCAGCTTACCCTCGGTTACCAGGCCCTGAGGCTTGATCGATGCGTGGCCGAGGCGATCATCGATGCCTTGTGCCGCTCGTTGGGACCGACTGAGTGTAGGAGACGCACCACCGTCCATGGCGGTGCCAGAAGTGTTCTTGGACCAATGCACCGCTAACACACGTTGTGTTATGTCTTTGACTAACTCACGACCAAATAGGACGCTCCGAAAATCCAATGGCTCCTGTGTCACTGGCGGCTGACTGAGTCCAATGGGAAAACTGTCGCTCTCCAATCGGCGCCACCAGGGTGGTATGTTTATCCACAATACGTCACCATCTTTACCGATGGACCGGTCCAACACATAGGCCCCATTTTCTAATGACTGTGGATCCTCGGTGTCGTGCCACACGTAGCATTGTGCCCTCAAATCGATGACCCGCCATTCGATGTCTGGTCCAGGCACTTGATCCAGTTGATCAGAGCCCACGAAGATGGAATCTTCAGCGGCTTTACGAACCGCTGCTTGATTATTTGCTGCGTGGGCCACGGCGAGGTCGTTTGAACGGTTCCAAGGCAACTCGAGCAGCGGTTG
>JADLDX010000057.1 GCA_020846515.1 Pirellulaceae bacterium | reverse complement strand
GGAAGGTCAAGCGGCAGACGCCTCAGGAATTCTTCACCAGCCATGGGAGGCACGCTTCGCAAGATGCCTTCCAAAACTCGCGCACCACTGAGCAGTTCCGCATCGATTTCACTCATCGTTGATCGATGCAATTGACGATAGAACGCGACTGCGAACAGTACGACGGCGGCGGCCAATATGATGGCGTGGAACAGCTGTAGACGTAGACGCAGGGACTTAATCATGAATGATGTAACCCTGTCCGCGCCGAGTTTCAATCAATTCCGCGCCGAGCTTCTTGCGCAGATGCGAGACATGCACGTCGACTAAGTTGGAAAGACTGTCATCATCTTCTCCAAAGATGTGATCATAGATCATGGTTCGCGTAATGAGCTTGCCGCGATGCAACGCGAGTAACTCAAGGAGTGCATACTCGCGCGCCGTCAACGAAATGGCCTCGTCCGATTTCGTCACCGTGCGGTTGGAGAGATTGATGACGATTGAGCCCAGTTCAATAATCGAGCTGGCTTGACCGGCCACGCGGCGAATTAAGGCGCGAATCCTGGCGATCAATTCGACCAGCGAAAAGGGTTTGACCAGGTAATCGTCAGCCCCGCCATCCAGCCCACGAACGCGATCGATGACCGCATCGCGAGCTGTCAAGATAAGTACTGGAGTTGTCTTTTGTCGTCGCAACTCTTCCAGAACTTGCCAACCATTCTTGACTGGTAACATGATATCCAGCACGATGGCATCGTATTCCCAGACCAGCGCCTTGTGCAATCCGGCTGCACCATCGGCGGCTTCATCGACGGCAAAGTTTTCTTCCGTAAGCGCTTGAACGACTGCTCTTCGCAAATCAGGTTCGTCTTCAACGACCAGCAATCGCAAAATGGCGTTCCTTTCGGATCAACGCTTCGGGATACGTCTACTTATAGCGGCATCGGCGCGAGCCGTCCGGTTCTACTTATAGCGGCATCGGCGCGAGCCGTCCGGTTCTACTTAAAGCGGCATCGGCGCGAGCCGTCCGGTTCCGCCTGGCTTTTCTCGGCGAAACACCTAACGCTGTGAAGCATTTTAGAAGCGGAACGGCGCAAGCCGTCCGGTGTATCCCCGTAGTAATGGAACCGGAGGGCTTGCGCCCAACCGCTACAAATGCCGGATTTCACGAGCAAACATGCTTCACAGCGTTGAGAAACACCAGGCAGATTCCGTGATGTCTATTCTACTTCTGGCCGCGCTGGACGGGCAGGTCGCGGTTCGTCACCACGACCACCCTCAGGCCGATTGCCCTCAGGTCCATTTCCGCCGGGGCCGCCCCGTCCACGGCCGGGACCGCCAGGTCCACCAGGGCCACCAGGACCACGTGGTCCACCAGGTCCACCGCGACGCATGCCTTGTTCAGCGAATTTCATCAGCTCTTCTTTGCTCATCAGCCCATCTTTATTTGCGTCGAACTCCATAACATGCTCTACAAAGCGTGCTGGATCGGGCGGACCACCTGCGCCCGGGCCGTCAGGGCCACCTGGGCCACCAGGGCCGCGTGCGCCGTCAGGTCCACCAGGGCCGCGAGGACCACCGGGGCCTTCTGGACCACCAGGGCCACGCGGGCCCTCAGGTCGACCAGGGCCACGAGGTCCGTCGGGGCCACCTGGACCGCGAGGACCTTCTGGGCGTCCCGCTCCTTCTGGTCGTCCAGGGCCTTCAGGGCCGCGTCCCTCGGGAGGACCAAAACCGCCGGGATGCTCGGGCCGGAATTCGTCCTCAGTTAGTTTTCCATCGCCATTCTTGTCCAGCTTGAGCAAGGCGGTCATAGCTGCTTTGATTTCTTCGGCCGAGATAACATGATCGTGATCCGGGTCGAGGGCATCCATTAATGGGTTATGCGGTGGCGGGCCATTCTCTCTGGGGCCCCCTCCACGTGGCGCACCGTCTCTTGGACCTGCTCCTCGAGGTTCACCATCACGCGGTGGTCTGCCTTCGCGATCACCCGGTGGCTGCGCCAGTAATGCTCCACAACTGAGCGCACACACACTCAAACTCATCAAAAACAAGCGTTTCATCTTAAGCCTCCTTCGGCAAAGGGTATTCTTTACGCGACTAAACCGGACGCAAGCGCGTTTGCGGCTGATCCGCCGCAGGGCGCTAGCCCCCGGTTGTTCTTACGCCGTTCAACCGGACTCAGGCTCAACCGGACGCTAGCGCGCTTGCGGCTGATCGGACGCTGGGCGCGCTTGCGGCTGATCGGCCGGCCATCGGTCAGCACAGGCAAAAGATTAACAGACGTACCTTAAGCCAAAATGAAGCTCAAAAAAATTCTTGAGAATCGCCGTCAGCCCTGTGGGCGAAACGCTGCCGAGGCTGGCGAACGAAGAGCGTGAGTTGGGGGTGAGCTCTTTTCTGAAGAGAGTCGCGCGCCTTCATCGCAGCTTCAGGAAAGAGCGATATCATAGGCCTTCGCTGTGAACGGTAATTCGGTCACGGTGATCAAGTTGTCATGCTTCGACTGTTATCCCGCTCACTCCCCAATACTTCAAAACGAAATGGTTGATATGTCAAGTAATCTCGCGCGGCTATTGGGCTGTTTGAGCTGTTGTCTACCTGGAGCCGTCGCTTCAGCGCAAGAAGCTACAGCCCCAAAGTCCACAGCACAAAAGGCTACGGCGCAAGAGATAGATCCCAGTGCTCTCACGGCGATCGGCGGGCACTGGTTTCTGAAGCCGGGCGAGAAGCCGACGTACTATTACAACGATGCGGGCCGCTACGTCGACTTGTTTTCGTACCATACCCAGGATTCCAACAAAGATGGCATCGAAAACGTGCGGCTGAGCCATGACAGCGATCATCTGATCATGGAGAGCCAAGGTTATCCGAATCACCCGACGGCTATCTTTCCGAACAGTGGCAACCCAAATTCGATTCGCGTGCAGCGTTTTACTTTTAAGCTACCCTTGCGTCCGAAGTTGGCGGAGAAAATTACCCGCTTGCCTATGGGCCCCATTGGCGCGGCGCTCAACGGAGTTGTATTCTTCAACCCCTTCGAACAAGAAGGCATGAACGCTGTCGAAGGCTATACCGAAGTGTGGCTCGATTCCTGCTGTGGCCATCCCCAGCAAACGGGCGTTTATCACTATCACAAGTATCCGAGCTGTGTGAAGTCGCCTTTTTCAGACGATGGTAAACAACATTCGCCCATCATTGGTTTTGCATTCGATGGCTTTCCGGTGTACGGTCCCTATGAAGCCGACGGCACGATGGCCCGCGACTTGACCGGCGCGCAGGCGCTCGACGCTTGCAACGGACACCATGACCAAGAACGAGGCTATCACTACCACGTAACACCAGGTCGCTTCCCATACATCCTCGGCGGCTATGCTGGAGTTGTGGAAGCCTCCAACAACCGCGACCTGCGACGCGGACGAGAAGGAGTGTTGGTCGACAATACTCAACCAGGTTCCTCTTCGGCACCCGTGATCACATCGGTTCGTCCCGGCATTGTGACCAGAGGCAAGTCGCAGACAATTGTGTTTGATTTGGTGCCTGCCAATGCAAGACGCGGAGCGTTGCCTGTCGATCCGCCCAGTTGGGTTCAGATCGGTCCCTACGAATCGAAGAAGGTCACGCGTTCCGGCAACACGGTCACAGCCGAATTTGAAATACCTGCGGACGCAGCCCTGGGCGTGTTCTTCGACTGCCACATGGAATTCGGCGAAGGCGCCCGCCCCATCGCCATCAAACGTAACGATGTCTTGCGCGTCGTGGAATAGTCGACTCCAGTCGGCTACGACCACTACCGCATATCTGTTGATCGCTCTTGTCTTAACAACGGCCACGAATTAGTCATAGGTTACCTCAAATGAAAAAACGAACTATAGTGGCTGTGCTTGGTGGAGCAGTTTTGATCGCTGGTGGCGTGGCTTTCTACACTCGTCCATCCACACCCCAGCGTCCACGATTGGATGATTTTAGCGCAAGTCCAAGCGTCGCGTTGCCCGATTCAAGCGCGACTGAACCCGGCTCTACAAAGCTAGTGGCGTTTGATGATTCAGCCGAGGCCCTACCAAGTTGGCATCGCTTTCGCGGTCCTAATGGTTCGGGCGTAAGTGATGAACCGGGCATCCCTGATAGCTGGAGTGACACTCAGAACTTAGCTTGGAAAACCGAATTACCTGGCTCAGGCGCGTCGAGCCCCGTTTTAACGGCCAAGCACGTGTTCGTCACTTCATACTCGGGGTACGGCGAAGAAGGTCGCACTGGCAGCATTCAACAACTGAAACGCCATGTTAGCTGTATTGATCGCGCCGATGGCCGTATCGTATGGACGAAGTCGTTCGACAATGAACACCGCGAGGATCCTTACGAAGGCATGGGTTTGCCGGAACATGGATACGCCACCAACACACCCGTAACGGATGGAAAATTCGTCTATGCCTTTCTCGGAAAATCAGGGGTGATCGCCCTCGACATGGACGGCAACGAACGCTGGCGAGTCTCCGTTGGCACCAGCTCAGGAAATCGCGGTTGGGGATCGGCTGCCAGTTTGCTGCTTTACAACAACTTGGTGATCGTTAACGCATCAGAAGAAAGTCAAGCGTTGATCGCGCTTAATAAGACTACGGGGGCCCAAGTTTGGAAAGCCGAAGCCTCGACCTTGGAGAGTTGCTATAGCACGCCCGTGATTGTAAAAGTTAATGAGACACGCGACGATTTGGTGATCGCTGTTCCGGGCGAAGTTTGGGGGATGAATCCTCACAGTGGCAAGCTGACTTGGTTTGTGGAAACATCTCTCACTGGGAATCTTTCGCCTGGCATTATCGTAGACGGAGAGACGCTGTATGCCTTCGGTGGCTATCGTTCATCTGGCTCGCTGGCGATCAAAACTGGGGGGAAGGGAGACGTTACCGATTCCCACATTCTATGGGAGAGCAAGAACTCTTCTTATGTTGCCACACCAGTGTTGATCGGTAGACGGTTGCACTGGATTGACGATCGTGGATTGTACTATTGCACCAGCGCGGATACCGGGGAGTTGATTCGGCGCGATCGCGTGCCTCAAATCGACAGCGGCGGACGCCCAGTTTACGCTTCACCCATCGCGGTCAACGGCAAGCTGATCATTCAAACTCGCAACAGCGGTGCCCTAGTCATTGAGCCTGGCGAGACACTGACGGTACTCGCGAAGAACAAGTTTGAAAGCGACCGTTCTGTGTTCAACGCCACGCCAGCTGTCGACACGGGCCAGTTGTTCCTGCGGTCCAACGCGTATCTTTACTGCGTGAGCAAACCATAGTGGCATGACCACACGGAACGGGGCAGATAGCGAGACTCGGCTCCATGGCAGCATGCGGGGTGGGTTAGCTACGCCGGGCAGGTTCTAGCTTGGGGACCAGTTCGTCCAATAGTTTTTTTAGTTCGGGCTGGTTCTGGCTGGCATTCTGCAGGCTTGCCAGGTTGACTATCACCATCTTGCGAATGTCCATGTCGCATAGCGCATTTTCCAGAACTTCTATGTGTCCACCCGTCACGATAATGTGGAGCGTTTCGGGGCTAACAGGGAACCCTTCGGCGAGCAAACGATTGAAGATCTGCGGATGTCGGACGGCACGCGTCATGACTTCGTCAATCCCGGGGGCACGACGCCAGTTGGTGGTCATGGCTTCATACATGACCAACTGCTGTTCCAGTCGCTCTGGCAAGGCACCGAATTCCTGACGGAAGGGAAATCGTTCCAGCACCTTTTCCAGCGCTGCCATGTCGCCGGCGGCAGCCGCTTGGATAAGTGCTTTGTACGCCGAATCGCGTTTGGCGAGCTTCTCTTCGTCACCAATATCCTTCCGCACCGTCTGATCTACGTCATCCAGTTTTCCGGCAGTCCCGACATCTTTCTGGTCCCACTTGATGCCAGAAGCAACCAGGTGGCGATAGATGTCCAACTTCTTTTGACGAGTGGCTACTAACAACGGACTCTCATGCTTCCAGGTATTCCAGTCGTGTGCCCCGGATGCTATCAGTAGTTTGACAGCCTCTAGGTCCCAATCGGCAATCACTACCAACAATGGCACGTACTGGCTAGGAGCAGATTTGTCACCGCTGCTGGCCGGCATGAGCATCCCTTCGTTTAACACGTGCCACAGGTCCCCCTTGTTGCGATTCAGGGTTTGTTTGAACAGCTCCATGTCCTTAAAACGAATCGCCAGATACAGACAACTAACCACCGGCGTATCAACAGTGGGGCGGTATCCATGGCTCCACAGCCACTCATTCTGCTCAACAAACTGGGGAATGATGAGTCTGAATACATCGAAATCAGGCGACTGGGTTGCCATACGATTGAACATAGTCGACATGGTCGCGAACTGCTCCGCCTTCTCTCGAAAATCAGCCGGTCTCAGCGATTGCTCAAACTTATGAAACACCGCTCGGCTGAAACGCAGATCGTCGCGCAACCATAACTCAATCTCACCCGCGTCGCGTGTGACGACATAGTCAACCAGCTCTGGCGTTGCCTGCATCTTGACCATCATCTCCCGCACGAGGCTTGCATGCTCAGGTTTTATGTGTGGCAGGCATAAGCGAAAGAGTAATGTCAGGTCTCGCTTCTTTAACTTACTGCCTAGCTGCAAAACGCGTTGGATATTGGATTCGTTGATCAAATTGGGCGTGTTTTCAATGCGCGCGATTGGGGCGTAAATTTCGTTATCTGTCAACTCGTCGCAGGCACGTAACGTCCATTCGAATCGCTGCGCCGATCCATTCAGGCTTTCCGTAATCAGCTCCGGCATGTAATTGATGGGGCGTCGATTGGCCTTGACCGCTTGGATGATGGCTGAGAATCG
>JADLDX010000056.1 GCA_020846515.1 Pirellulaceae bacterium | reverse complement strand
TGAAGCCCGCGCGCTTCACCCAAGTCGAAAACCACGCGCCAATGTAGCCACCTCCGGAGACTGTGGATACATAGTCAAAGATGGGCAGCAGTCCAGCCGCAGCCAGTCCCTGCAACACGCCCAGTCCAAACGTGGCGCTGCGGATGCCACCACCGGAAATTGCTAAACCACAAGTGTTGGCTTTTAAGGCCCGCGTCTGCAAGTCATGTAAGCTCAAGTTCTCTGGCAGTTTAGGATCGAGATGGGTTGGGAGTACCAATTTCTCTTTCTCAAGTTCCGCGCGACGCTTTAACACCCAATGCAGTTCATCGGCATACACTTTCGCAAACGTAGTCGTGGTATCTATCTGAAATGGGGACTGACCCATGGAAGGCGAGTCAATTGCGTCTGCAGCTCGAGCAGCCTTCGCCTCGGAACCTTTAGGGGCAGCGTCGCCGGCTGGGTCGGTAGCATCTTGGGGCATGTCTAAACTCCTAACGTGGCTGGGCAAATTGTTGGAATGCCCGTCACGGAAAGACGTGGCTGCGAGTAGGGCTGCGACAAGGCATACGACAATGCATACAAGAACGACTACGTGACGCCACCCGTGCAAAGCATTTTGGCTGAGCGTTCCGCCAAGGCTGCAATCGTCATCGACGGATTGCGGCCAATGGGGACAGGCAATACGGATCCATCACAGACATATAGTCCAGGATAACCAAAAACTTCGCCCGCATGATTTACTACACCATCGCGGATGTCATTGCCCATGGCACAACCACCCAGTGGATGAACCGTAATAATCTTCTTAAACCAGCGCCAGGTGATCGGGACGACGATCTTGCCACCCGTCTGCTCGGTCAACGCACGATGGAAATTTAAAATCTTTTCTACGATCGCACGCCCGCTCTGGACACGCCATGTCAAATCCAATTGTGGCTTCCAAGGCGCATACCATTTGCGTCTTAATCGCAGCTGGCCGTCGCCGGCATCCACGCCAGCCCCCAACCAGACCATGACATGCGCCAACGGATTAACGTAGTTCGTCTCGGCCTCAGAGTCACTATCGGGATTCGTACCTGATGGAGTATTTGATTGAGTACCATGGGAGCTGACGCGTCGTTGAAAACCAGCCATCGACCAGGCTAGAGCCGACAGCCATCCACCGTCACGGGCCTCGCGCAGTGCCAGGCGAAACATATCGGGAAAACCGTCATCTTCGATCACCAATCCCAGTTCTTCGAAGTCCATGCCGGCGGAAATGGTCGGGCCTATCGACTGCTGTACCATCTCTGGTCGTGGATAGATGGCGGGAGTTAGCACGTTGCCGTTGGCGCTCCAGCGTTGACCCAATTGCGGACTAATCTTAGGCAGCGTTCGATATTGATCGCGCGAACGCAGCAGAATTTCCGTCGAGCCCAAAGAGCCAGCAGCGACTACCACACGCGCCGCGCATGCATCGCCTGGAACCAGTTGGTTCTGCTCAATGCGGTCGAAATGCACGCGATAGCCTTGATCGTCAAGGGAGATGCATCGCACCACGTGCAGCGGACGAATTTCGGCGTTATGGCGTTCGGCTTCAGCCAGGTAATTCAGATCTAGCGTATTCTTGGCTTGTACATCGCAACCGATATCACAGTTGCCCAGGTGGACACAAGTGCCTTGCCAGCGACCATGCGGATTTTGCCTCGCGTGGGTAAGTCGCATGTCTTGCGAAGCAGATTGATCCGCAGAGAGATCGTCATCAAATTCAACGGCCAGTGGCGTATCGAACACAGTCTGAGAGTGACCTGTCTTCTCCGCCGCTTCGCGTAGTAACTGATTGCGCCGGGAACGTTGCTGGACCGGAATGGTGCGTACTCGCAACATGCGGGCCACATCGTCATAGTAGGGCGCTAGTTCATCAAAGGAAACTTCGGCTGGCCAGCCCGACTGGAACCTTTCACGCGTGGCTTTCATGACTACGCTAGAGTAACACAGCGATCCGCCGCCGACGCCGGCGCCTTGAGCGACGATCATGTGCTTGAACAAACGCAGGTCCAGCCAGCCATTCTTCTTGGCGGGCCGTTTCGAACTGAATAACCAGGGATCGCCAAGACCGCGCGGGTAATTCTCTGGTGACCAGCGCCGCCCACGTTCTAAAATCAACACGCGTGCTCCGGCCTGTGCCGCGCGGCACGCGGTTACCGCACCTCCGAAACCGCTGCCAATAACGATCAGATCGTATTTCATTTGCGGCGATCTCTAGGAATCCAAAAGTGCAGACGTTTGTCCCCCGACTCCGAAATGGAGTAGTCCGTAAAGGTCATCTTGCCCAAATGGTTCCAGGTCGTTTCATCCAGGTTGCGCACATAGATTTCATAGACCAAGGTGCGATCAGGGTAATGCTCCAAACGCAGTTCGTCGCGAAAATCTTTCTGATCAACGGGTCGTGTGCCTTCGGCCACTCGAAACATCACCAAGTCAGGTGTCACCGCCGGTTGGCCAGGTGCCAGGCCCAGCGTCGATATCGAATGCACTTGTCGAAAG
>JADLDX010000055.1 GCA_020846515.1 Pirellulaceae bacterium | reverse complement strand
TCGCAGCGAATTACTTCATGCTTTGGTTAGCACGGGAGGCCCCCTCCCCGACTGAGCTGACGCCAGTCGACCCTCCCGCTGCTACGCAGCAAGAGGGTTAGTTCCCGCTGCTGCGCAGCGGGAGGGTTAGCGACTAGCTAAGAAGCTCGCGGATAGGCGCGTGCGTGTCGGTGACATAATGCGGGCGGCCGGTCAGATCGGTGATCGTCGCACTGCTGGCGTCGATGCCCAAGTTGTGATAGAGCGTGGCCATAACCTCTTGATAGTGAACCGGTCGTGAGATGGGTTCTTCAGCCAGACGATTTGTTTCACCGATGACTTGCCCCGTGGTCATGTCACCGCCAGCCAACATCGCAAACGTGACGCGTGGCCAATGATCGCGTCCAGCCGTCGCATTGATCTTGGGAGTCCGACCGAACTCGCCCCACACAACCACGGAAACATCGCGGTCGAGTCCTCGCTCGTGGAGATCGGTAACCAATGCGGCCAGGCCTTGATCGAGTAGTGGGATCACTTTGCGACCGTTGACGAAGTTCGCGCCGTGCCAATCGAAGTCTGCAAAGGCCACGGTAACGCATCGCGCACCAGCCTCAACCAAGCGTCGAGCGGCTAGAAACTTGGACATGTGGGCCTGGTAACCCAACTTGGAATAAGGCAAGCACTCGGGGTCGTCTTTACCGTAGCGCTCGCGTATCCGTGGGTCTTCGCGCGATAGATCCAATGCTTCGACCAGCTTGCTGGATGTTAAGATCCCGAGCGCGCGTTCGGTGAATTCATCGCCGGGCAGTGCACGCGATAAATGGGAAGACTTCGTGGCCCTTTGATCCACTTGTCGACGAAAGCGATCGAGGCTTGTCAACAGCGATGCGCGGTCGCTCAATCGATCAAGGCTAATGCCCTGCAAGACCATATCATCCATCGCATCACCCGAAGGCTTAAATGGCGTATGAGCGGCGCCCAGGAAACCAGGGCCGGGCAAGTTATAAGGTTCGTGCGCCATCTTCATCGAGAGGTCAACTGCGGGTGGCACCGAAGGATCGACCGGTCCCCGTAGCTTGCTGAGCACCGAACCAATCTCCGGCCAGCCACCGGATGGTTGAGTCCGAAACAATTTGCCAGTTGTACATTGAAATGAAGAATGTCGATCTTCAGCGCCTACCAACGTGCGAATGATCGCGAACTTGTCCATCATCGACGCTACGCGTGGCATCAGTTCCGAGATTTGAATTCCAGCCACGTTGGTAGCGATCGGTCGAAAATCGCCGCGAATCTCCGCCGGCGCTTCGGGCTTGAGATCCACCATGTCCTGATGGGGTGGGCCACCGGTTAAGTAAATCATGATTACAGATTTGTGCGACCCTCGAACATTGGCTTCAGTCTCCGCGCGGAGCAACTGCGGTAGAGCCAAGCCTCCAACGGCCAGCGATCCGACCGACAAGAAACTTCGTCGAGGCAACCGGTCACACAATCGAATTGTGTCACTCGTAAGGTTAAGCATCGTTGCATTCCCCCTATTACCCGATGAATGAGCAACCAATGAACTTGTAACCATGGACGACCGTTGAGCGTAACCCGATGTCGCGGTCTGAGTATAGCATCAAAAGACGCCTGGTTCATCCGTTTGTTTGACACAATTAAGCTAGCCGTTGCATCGAAAAAATCAGACTGGTCCGTCTGGCATGGAAACTACCGTGGCCGAAACTATGACCCACTTTCGCTAGGTTGTTTCGTCAAATTCTGAGCGTCTTCTTCCCGCATCGGACGCTTCTAATTCCAGCGTCGTTCGACTTACGGTGTGACTGAACCTGAGATGTCAGTGTTGTAAAATTGATGGCAATGCGGCGGGCGATCCACTACAGTACAGCCGGATCAAGTTTACGCTTGAAGTTTACAGAGACATCGGCAGACACATCAATCGGACGCTGCAAGTACGATCAAGGTATGGACAAGTTGCCAACAATGCTACAGACATTCTTTTTTAAAGTAGACAACATGAAATGCTTGACCCTGCTCGTTCTCGTCGTACTGGCTAATGCCGGCCAGGTTCTAGGACAGGAAGTTGTGGATGGAAAGTTCACTGTCACATCTAATTTGCGGGCTGGTGTGGCGAAGGTTGATATTACACCACAGGTTTTACCCGGCATGAAAGCCACCGGGCATGTGAGAACGGTCACCGGTGTGCGCGACCCACTGCGCGCGGGCGTGCTGCTGCTGGACGATGGCGAAACCAAAGCCGCGATCGTGACGACCGATCTGATTAGCGCTTGGGATCCGATGGTTACGCTGGCGCGCGAGGCGATTGAAGCCAACAGTGGTGTACCGGCGGCCAACATCATGATTACGGCTTCCCATACACATTCGGCCATCAGCTTTACCGAGCATCCGCGATGGGCATCTGAAGTGATTTCCAAAATCGGGCAAGCCGCTAAAGAAGCTGCTGCCAACATGCGTCCAGTCTCGATCGGCTATGCCGAAGACAAAATTTCATTCGGCATTAATCGTCGCAAGAACATCAATGGTCGCGCGGTCGTTAATCTGAATCCGAAAGGGCCCAATGATCAGCGCGTTAAAGTCTTGCGGCTGGACGACGGCCAGTCTCTGACGCCGATGGCCGTGCTCATGCACGCGGTCTGTCACCCCTGTTTCTTCACTTGGGGCGACAAGGGTACTCAGCCGTATCCGCAGGGTTACCCAAAGTTGTCTGCCGATTTTCCAGGCGAAGCGCAGAGCTTTGTCGAAATGGTTTATGGTGGCAAAACCTCAGCGTTATTTCTCCAAGGCTGTGCTGGTGATATCCGCCCCAATCTGCCTGGCTATCCGTATCGCTGTGCCGATGAAGCGGACATTCAATGGGCTGGTCGCGATCTGGGTGGCGCTACACTGCGAGCCGCGTCGGTGGGTGTTACGCGTGAGCACCTGAGAAAACGTGAGACCTTTTATCAGATACGTGTCGCCAGCGAGGTTGTCGAGTTACCCGGAAAAGAACAACCAGTTCGCGCCGAACTCATGGCGATGAAAGTCGGGCCCTTTTTGTTCTTGACGATGCCCGGTGAGCCGATGGTTGAGTATGGTTTTCAATTGGAACGCGCGATTGCCAATCGCGCGACACCGATCATCGTCGGTTATGCCAACGGTGGCATCGGCTATATCGCCACCGCCAACAGCCATAAAGAAGGTGGCTACGAACCCAACAATTGCCCTCTTAAGCCCGAAGCCGAAGCGGTCATCATCGAGCAACTCGGCAAACTGGCCGATCGCGTCATTGGCGATGTATTCGAATCGTTCTCCAAACATCCCAAAGACTTGAAGAAGCGCGAAGCCGAAGAAAAGCAACGACTGGAAAAGGGCACCAAATAGGTCTCTACTCAAGTAGTCTCTACTTGAGCTATAATCCCGGCGACCAATGTCCAAAATCGCACATTCACCTTTGGAATGCTGAATGACTTCTGACCAAAAACCAACCACTGTGCGATACAAGATCATCGGCATGACCATGCTGATGGCATTTATTCTTTATCTTGATCGCATCTGCATGGGGGAGGTCGTCAAGTCGGTTTCGTTCAATCGAGACATGGGGCTGACCGACGAACAGATTGGCAGCATATTAGGTTCATTCTTTTTTGCGTACGCCATGTTCCAAGTGCCAGCGGGCTGGGCGAGCGATCGCTTTGGCGCTCGCCCGATGCTAACGGCCTACATAATCCTGTGGTCGATGTTTACTCTATTGACCGGCTTTGTAACCGGCTTCGTTGGATTGCTGATCGCGCGTCTGCTGTGTGGTGCGGCAGAAGCGGGGGCGTATCCAACGTCGATGGCGTTGATACGCAAGTGGATCCCGGTACAGGGTCGTGGTTCAGCCTCGGGGATGGTCGCCTTGGGTGGACGGATCGGCGGTACGCTAGCGCCGTTCTTGACAATCTGGTTGATTGTCATGTTGGGTAATTGGCGGATGTCCTTGTGGATCGACGGTGTGATTGGCTTGGTGATCGCCGGGCTGTTTTGGACAGTTGTCAGGTCCAGTCCCAGAGAGCATCCGCAAGTCAACGATGCCGAACTCGCGTTGATTGGCACCAACGAGCAAGAGCAACCGCTCAGCGCGCGCGAGCTGGGTAGTGCCCTGGTGGTCTTCAGTAAGAGTACAAGTCTATGGTGCATTTCAGCCGCCCAGCTTCTGCAGAACGTCGGTTGGGGTTTTCTGGTCACCTGGCTACCGACTTATCTGGTGAAGGAGCACGGAGTTGGTGAGATCGAAGGCGGCAAGATGCTGACCTATGTATTGGCCCTGGGCATGTTGGGTCAGATAGCCGGCGGCTATTATTGCGACTGGGCAACGCGTCGTTTTGGACTTCGCATGGGACGTCTGTTGCCGATGACCAGTTCGATGTTCATCTGTGCGGCCGCCTACATGTGCTGCCCCTTCGTCGAATCGACTTGGATGTTGATTGCCTGTTGTGCAGTCGTTTCATTCTGCACCGACTTGGCCAATCCAGCGTTGTGGGCCTTCATGGGTGATGTGGGCGGTCGCGCTACCGCGGCGGCTGGTGGCTGGGGCAACATGTGGGGCAACCTGGGTGCCAGCGCCGGCGCGATGCTCATCCCGTGGCTCATGCACATGGGCTGCGGCGATGGCAAGACATTCGTCTTCTTCACCTTGGCCGGCGCCTTCGTGCTAGCCGGATTGATTATCTTGCCCGTCGACGCGACCAAGAAGTTGCTCTGAGCGACATGGTTGGTACCAACTCGTCCTTGGGCGACATCTGGATTCTGGCTTCGAAATTTAAGTGTCTCAACGATCCCGAATTGGGAGTGTCGAGACGCTTAACCAGGGTAAATGCCCGCTGATTCAGGTTTTCAACCTGCTAGAATAGGAGAACACTTGGCGTTGCTCCATTTCGATACGGATGTGTTGACGTGCTTAGATTCGAATCTCTGATCGCCTTGATGGCTGTTGTCGTGGCATTAATCGCGCCACAGGTCGGAGCACAGACTCCAGATT
>JADLDX010000054.1 GCA_020846515.1 Pirellulaceae bacterium | reverse complement strand
GTGATGGCCACGCTTTGGCCCGGTTTTATACGTTCTGGCAGGCCAGCTTGAGTAAGGCCCAATTGGACGGCGGTCTGTAGATCGTCCAGTTTCGGGCGATCAAACTTTTGACGAACACGAAAGAAGTGCGGGAAAGTCTGCATGGCGATGGCGTCATTCCCGATCAGGGATGGTCGGGTTTGGTGGGTATGGGGTTGATTAGTGCACATAAGCTACAGGGCCTCGAGTCCGCCGACAAGTATTTTGTATGGGGTTGGGATTACTTAGTGGAGTCGCTCATTAATATTCCGGCTTGTTTCCCCATCCCTTGTGGACGCGGGGGTAGCGGACGGTGTAATTTATACATCAGTGCATTCAACTGCTCCCTAAACGCAGTCATGCTTGTTGGACACCTCCCACCTTAGGAGACACACTGATGTCTACGCCTCGTCACGACTTAGATCTGTCGCCCGTTGGTATCGCCCGTCGCAATTTTATCAAAGGCACGGCGGTGGCTGCGGCTGCGACCACTTGTGCACCCCTGTCTCTCCGTGCCGCCGAGCCGAAGAGCACACCTGAGTCGCTGGTTAAGGTGCTGTATGACAAGTTGAATGAAAAGCAACGCCAGGAAGTCTGCTTCGATTGGGACCATATCGACAAGAAAGAGACCAAACGCGGTTTGTTGCGCACGCGAGTTCAAAACAACTGGTCCATCACCAAGCAAGAACTCAATGGTGACTTTTACACACCTGAACAACGCGACTTGGTTCGCAAGATCTTTGAAGGCATCGTTGATTCGGATTGGGTTTCGAAGTTTGATAAGCAGTTGGAAGACGACTGTGGCGGTTTCGGTGAAGAGCAAAGCATTGCCATCTTCGGCAAGCCAGGTGATGGTAATTTTGAGTTCGTGCTGACCGGTCGACACATGACGCTACGTTGCGATGGCAACTCAGCCGAGGGCGTGGCCTTTGGTGGTCCAATTTTCTACGGACACGCACCAACGGGCGCCGATGAATCAGCCGACCATAAGGGGAACGTCTTCTGGCCCCAGGCTCTCGAGGCCAACAAGGTCTATTCGATGCTCGACGGCAAGCAACGCAAGCAAGCCGAAGTAGCCAAGACACCTCGCGAACAAGAAGTCGCCTTCCGCGGCAAGGGTGCACAGTTCTTGGGTATCCCTGTCACTGACCTGGCCAGCGACCAACGCGACCAGTTGCAAAAGACTTTGCAGATGCTACTGGCACCGTTCCGTCAAGCCGATCGCGCGGAAGCAACTCAATGCTTGACAGCCCAAGGCGGACTTGAGGCCTGCTACCTCTCCTTCTTCACCGACCAAGATATTGGCAAGGATAAAGTCTGGGACAATTGGCGCTTGGAAGGACCATCCTTCGTCTGGCACTTCCGCGGCTCGCCACACGTACACGTGTGGGTTAACGTGGCCGACCGCCCAGAGATCAAGCTCAACGCATAACCGACATGTGCTGAGCGACTTTCGAGTTAACGAACAAACGCAGAACGGCCTTCCCAGGCCGTTCTGTCATTTCAGCGCCACTTTTCCCACTGGTAGCCACCGTCGCCAGACGGTGGACTGCGTAACCACCGTCACCACACGTTGGATTGGGTATTCACCGTCGCCAGACGGTGGATTCAGATGGAGGCGAGATCCACCGCTTGGCAGCTTGGCAGCGGTTGCTACCTAAAATCGCCGACAAGACATAACGTGTCTAGCCTGCCAAGTGGCGCAGTCCAACTGGACACAGTACCCGCGCTCCTCAACTCCCCCTGCTGTGAAAGACCCACCGATGATATTGCAAGGATTCAGCCTAGTTAGGCTCTGGAGTAACTTAGCCACGGTTGCGGCGACCTGGCTGGCAATAGCCATGCCTGCTCTGGCACAAAGCACATTGCCGGACGTACAGCGGATCGTCTTCGTCGGCGACAGTATTACGTGTGCCGGAGGCTATGTGGCCAGTCTGGAGGCGGCCGCTCGCGTTCAATTTCCATATCGCAAGACTGAGTTTATTAACGTGGGCTTGCCGAGCGAAACGGTATCTGGTCTATCGGAACCTGGGCATGCAGGCGGAAAATTTCCGCGGCCAGATTTGCATGAACGGCTCAGCCGAGTCTTGGAGCAAACCAAACCGAACCTCGTGGTCGCTTGTTACGGTATGAACGATGGCATCTACTACCCGTTGGGCGAAGAGCGGTTCGCGAAATTCAAGTCAGGCATAGAGCGACTGCATCAGGCAGTTGAGCAATGCGGGGCGAAGATCATCCATTTAACACCGGCCTATTTTGATGCGTTGCCCAATAAGGGCAAACTTCTGCCGGCCGGTTTAGATGAGTACCCGGCCCAGTACGTTGGCTACGATGACGTGCTGGAGCATTACGCGAACTGGTTAATGAGCAAACGCGCCGAGGGCTGGCAAGTTTACGATGTGCACGCAGCCATGAAGAGTGCCGTCCTGAACCGCCGAAAAACCGAGCCTGAATTTACTTTTTCCAAAGATGGTGTTCACCCCAATGCGGCGGGTCAAGCCATCATGACGCGTCCATTGGCCGATGCCTGGGGATTAAAACTGGATGACAACGGTTTGCCAGTTCATCCGCACGGAGCCGAGATTCTGAAGCTCATCACTCAAAAGCAGCAAGTCTTAAAGCTCGCCTGGCTATCGGCCACCCGGCACGTTCGCCCAGGTATCCCAGCCGGCTTGCCAGTCGCTCAAGCCGAAGAGAAAGCCGCCGAACTGGATCAACAAGTTCACAAGCTGATCGCCACCAACTAAAAAAAGGGGTCAGGTCTCTTTTTCGTGCTGCGCGTGCGTACCAAAATAATCGCGCAGAAACTGACGACGATCATCACTTTGCACATACTCGACCAACGCATACAGCTTGCGTTGGTCGCGTATCAATTTCTCCTGCCGCTCGTTGGCATCAGCTAACGTGTCAGGCAGTGGTAATTGAATGGAGAGTTCGGACAAGTCATGTTCGTCTTCGATCAGGCCGTATCTCTGGAAGATCGCCAGGACGGTGTCTAGCCGGCGATCATGACGCTGGCGATCGCACAACTGTTTATGAAGCCATTCAACACCAAACGCTTGGATCGCTTGGGCTTCCTGCGCCATCAGATTGTATGCGCGACAATCGAAGTCGGCATCTGGGTTGGACCATTGGAGGAATTGCATCTGCGTGGCCAGATCATGTTGGTCATAGAGCAACAAACATTGCGAGGGTAAACCGTCCCGGCCGGCGCGGCCGATCTCCTGATAGTAGGACTCTAAACTGCCCGGAACATCTGCATGGATCACGTAGCGAATATCCTCTTTGTCGATTCCCATGCCAAATGCATGGGTCGCCAGTACCAGAGCAACGTCACCGCGCATGAATCGATCTTGAATTCGCTTGCGCTGATTACGGTCCAAGTCGCCATGATAGCAGAGGTGATCCACTCCTTGATTTTCAAGCAATCGACTGAACTCTTCCAACGTCTTGATCAGAGTAAAGTAGACGATGCCGCTGGGACGTGTTGATGACGACACGGCGGATTGCTGATTCCATTGCTTTACAACCTGTAAAATGCTAGCCAGTTTTTCATCGGTGCCCCACACTTCTTGCACGTCTAGCGACAAGTTCGGACGCTCAATGCCTTGATGGAACAACTGGCACTTCGACAACTCGTCGCTAAAGCCTTCCAAACCGATTTGCTTGAGAATATCCCGTTGTACATCAGGCGTGGCGGTAGCGGTCAAGCAGATGGTGGTTGGCTGGCCCATTAGTTCCCGCAGTTGTCCCACACCGGAGTAGTCGGGCCTGAAGTCATGCCCCCAAGCACTGATGCAATGGGCTTCGTCGATAGCCAGCAGTTTGATCGATCGCGTGAGTAGTGCCTGAACAAAGTCTGGTTTGCGAAAGCGTTCCGGCGTTACGTAAAGCAGGCAATATTGGCCATCGCGCAGAGCTTGATAGCGACTTTCGCGTTGCTGACGATCCAGCGACGAATTAATGAACGTGGCATCGATACCACGGCTGGTTAACCGATCTACCTGGTCCTTCATCAGCGATACCAGTGGCGAAAGCACCACGGTCAACGGCGGCGGCTGATCGACATGGGCATCTTGAGCCCAGAGGAGAGCCGGAATTTGAAAGCAGATCGACTTGCCACCACCGGTCGGTAATATCAGCAGAGAATGCCCGCCGGCCAGTGTGCGTGAGATCACTTCTTCTTGTGGAAATCGAAAGCTTTCGTAGCCAAACTGCTCCCGTAGCGTGGAAAAGGGGTCAGGTCTCTTTTCCGCGTTGGCTTGCATGTTGTTCAAAGAGTCTGCTCGCTGAAAATAGACCTGCCCCCTTATTTGGGTGTCAAAACAGGGTAGCCAGGCAAAATATTCCGTACAGTTATGGACGCGACGCTCAATTCTTTTAAGATAGTCGGCCGTCAGCCCAGGGTGGCTGGATTTTTGGAATGATGTTTGACAGGCGTTTTAGGGATTGGAGTAAGCCATGGAGCGTCGAGCGTTTTTTCGAGGCATGCTGGTTGCATGCGCAGTTGCTGGTGTGGAAGTAACGCGGTCGTCACCCGCGTCAGCATTTTTCTGGTATTGCAAGTTGGATGCGCCATCACTTTCGGTGGTGAGCACGGAAATTACGAAGATCAACTTGCGAGTTTGTGCGGGCAGAAGTGGTGCTCCCGGCGGCTTCACCATCCAATGGATGAAGAAATCGGACTTTGTTGACAATTGCCATTGTTGGTACAAATCGTCTGACCCGCGGCTGTGCAAAGCAGTATTTCTGCCTCCAGACCGCCATTCGCCGTACGCGATGAAATGTCGGGCTTGTTTGGATGTCTGCATTGGTGGACTGCCACCCGATGTGACGACCAATTGTCCAACGCTCGATCCACAAACCGAGTACATCTTCCGTGTATTTGCCCACGGTTCCGGTTGTTGGCTCAAGAGCAATTTCTCTCACCCTGTCTGCGCTACGACCCTGCCTATCGGCTTGCCTCCGTCGTAAGAAGACACCACGACTTGGCTTTCGCCGCTTCGCGCGGCGAGAGTCAAAGTTGTCTGAATCACCTAAAGGCCAACAAGGCAATCGGCGGCAAAGATCGTAAGATGGGCATTCATGCCCGTCATCTCGGTTTGAGCTCGGGCACGAGTGCCCAAGCGACGGCCAAAGCCCTCAATGCGCCGTTAGCGCCCGCGGCGCATCAGTCGTCCTCGCAGCCGGAATTCTACACCGCAAGAGGAAAGAGAATCACAGAGAAGGACCGTGGTTACATCCAGCCATAACTCT
>JADLDX010000053.1 GCA_020846515.1 Pirellulaceae bacterium | reverse complement strand
TGTTGAGCGTATTCGGGATGATAGGGATTGCGACACAGCAAAGCTCGACTGGACTGGTCGAATTCCGTTTGCAAATGCCAATGCGACTGCTCGCGTGTCACCCCTAGAACCAACTCCACATAATAACTGACTGTCACGGCTCTAGCGGCCGCTGATCGATTGGTGAGCGTCAAACGCACGAACTTTACCGGGTCTTCAGGTGCCACATTGAAAGTGACATGCTGATCCCAAACGGCATGCTGCTTATGGAACTTCGCATAGCCCGCGCCGTAGTTGGCCCAGCAGGTCACGCCCGCTCGACGATCTTCGGCCGTGATACCTGACATCGGCAGCCAGGTTTCGCCAGTTACATCGTCCTGAACATACAGCACTTCACTGGGTGGATCGGCCACAGGATCGTTGGACCAGGTCGTCAGTTTGTTTTCGCGACTGTTCTCAAACCACGTATAGCCACCGCCGCTTTCGGTACACAAAAAGCCCAGCCGTTCATTGGCGACAATCTGTGACCAGGGCATGGGCGGCAGGTGATCCGCTTGCACATGAATGCGATACTCGCGTCCATCGTCGGCAAAGCCCCCCGTGCCATTCCAGAATTCAAGACTGGAAGATAACGACGCTATAGCCGCTAACGACGCTGCCTGCGAGACTTCGGCACTACGCGCTGCTAACGCTGAGAGGTCTTGATCTGCTGGCGCGTTACCAGCCGCGACCTTGGATGACCGACTGGACAAAAGCTTGGCAGGGGAAAACTTGTTAGGCAGTGATTTGGTTGGTAGTGGTTTGGATGGCAGTGGAGTCAAATGGCGATGCTGGGTGTGCGTCAAGTAAGCCTGCGATCGCAATTGGGCCGCATCGATTTGTTGGCTGATCGTGCCCTGATCTCCGTGCAATCCACAAGCGGCGACCGTGTCCATCAAAGCCAACTCGTCGGCCGGCAACTGGGCGCCGCGAATGAGGTAGACGTTTGGGTGAGCTGGCGAACGATAAATGTCCTGCAGCAGTCCGAGCATTTGATCCTGCAAGGCATCGTAGTAGCTGCCTGGATAATCGTTCACGAGGATCAGGTCCGTCGCAAAGCCACGTTCTCGCCAAAACCGCTGGGCCATTACCAGTTCGCGTACGAACCCTAATTGCTCAGGTTCCGTGACGCGTGCCAATAAAATCGGCGTGTCGCCTGAAATGCCATGGCGCCACAAGCCGCTTTGGCCGAGATGACTTTCACGTTGCAGTTGAGCCCCACCGCGCAGACTCCAATGCGGATAGAGCAGATAAGCCGCCAGCTTTTGGTAGAGATGCACTTGTGCAGGTGAAAGGTGTTGATGTCGCAACTCAACCTGAGCATAGGCCCAGGCCAGTTCGAAGACGCGCTGGACATTGCGGAGCTCATGATACTGATCGGCCAGGGCCAGGGCCTCTTGGCGACTTTCTGCCACAGCCGTGGAGAACGCCACGGTCACTGAAGCTCCGGCAGGGATCTCGAGCGTACAGCGTATCGAAAATATCGGATCCAAGACCGCTCCCGTATTACCCGAGAGTGACGCTTGTTCGATGGCTTGCGGATTCCTGACCGATCGACGCCGACCGAGAAACGCTTGCCGACTAGTTTCATGCTCAATTCGACTAACGCCTTCGGCAGGAACGGCCAGCACATGCACAGCCCAATGGGCCGGTTGCTGCGCGTCGCGTGGTCTACGTCGCGCCAGGATCGCCGCTTCTTCAGCAATGAACTCAGTTTCCAAGAACAACTTCTGGAATGCAGGATGAGCCAAGTCCGCGGCACTCTTGGCGAGTGAAACTTCTGCGTAACTGGTTACTTGCAGTTGACGAGTCTCTGTACCGTGATTGGTAATCTTCAACTGCCTGACTTCGGTGTTGTTCTCCGGCGAGATGGCTACCTCGAGCAGAGTTTCCAGATCGTTTTGTTGTCGATGGAAGTCGACTTTGTCAATCGCAAAGATGACTTCGTATTGATCCGGCGATACGCAGGTTGGTTGATAGGTGGGTGACCAAATATGATTAAATGTCAAATCTCGGATATAGATGTATTGGCCCCAGTTGTCGGTGGTCGTATCCGAACGCCAACGTGAAACATCCAGAGCGCCACTGCGACTGTAGCCGCTGCCGGCGCTGGTCAGCATGACACTGTAGGTGCCGTTGGACAGTAGATGTGTGCGCGGGCTGGAGTTCTCGACACCGGTCAATCGGCGACTGGTCAGTTGTTGTTCGCTCGGGGAACTATCAGTGCCTTGAACTTCATCGACGTGCGGTTCAAACGGAATCATCGCCTTGGGGACACGTTCCTGCAGCAATAGCTCAGCGGCTCGCACGATGGGATGTGCATTAAAGCGTCGCTGAATGCTATGATCGTCCAGCAGATTGGCCAAAGCCAAGAGTCCCATGCCCTGATGGTGTGCCATGTAGCAACGTACCACCAGGCGACGTTTATTCACGGGCAGTCGTTCCGCCGTGTAGTCTAGCGCCTCGTAGAATCCCCACTCGCCCTGACCGCCCTCGGCAATTAACGCCTGCAAATTGGCGACTGACCCAGCGGGGTCAATCGTGAGCGCCATGAACGTTGAGTAAGGCGATATCACCAGGTCTTTGGCCAAGCCGCGTTTCAGCCCCAAGCCGGGTACACCAAATGATCGATAGTGATAATCGGCGTTTACGGCTAGCGCACCAAACGCCGACTCTGATATACCCCAAGGTACCCGCTGTTGACGCCCGTATTCGCGTTGCCTGGCGACGGCCGCCTGACAGCTTTGCGTCAGCACTGAACCATCAAACTGCCTTTGGAATAGCGGAGGCATCAAGTACTCAAACATGGTGCCGCCCCACGAAAGCAGCGCGAATTTGCCTGCCGCGATCGTTGCATGACGTCCCAATCGAAACCAATGGGCCGCTTCGACATCGCCTTTGGCAATCGCCAAGTAACTGGCCAGTCTCGATTCTGAACATAACATGTCGTAATGCGATCGATCCAAGCGTCCCTCGTCGACATTCAGCCCGATCGCAAACAATCTTCGCTGTTCGTTATATAGAAAGCGAAAATCAGTACCCATCGCCAGCGACTCCATTTGTTGGGCGATGGCAGTCAGCCGTGCCACCAAGGCTTGCGCGTGGAGTGAGCTGGCGTGAATCGCTTCGAAAAGACCAGTCGGTAACTGGGAACGCCAGTCGACGGCCAGCGGTTCAGGCGTCGAGCGGTCCGTCAGAGTATCCGCGATTGTTTGTAACGACCGGTCTAACTCAGCAACCTGGCGGAGACTACGGCGATTGAGCAACTCGTTGACCAGTCGACTCAAGCCCGTGGCCTGTGCCCCCTGCGTTGGGCTTTGCACATCGATCGCCCATGGTATCCAGGCGTACAGCTGATCATATTCTGCCAGCATCCCAGCCAATCGATCGTGAACGACGCGCGCCTTGACGACCAGGTGTGAATAGCGTTGGCTTGAATGCTTCGCGGTCGGTACAGCCAATTCGCTGGCTACTAGAAACGAAGTAAATTGTCGTACATGCCCTAGCGATGCATGCCAATTCTCCCAGTCCAGCGGCAAACGCTCGAACTGTTGCGTAATGCTCTCACCAGCACCCAGGATTCTGCTGGCATACTTCTGCAGTTCTGTGGAGTCATCCACGTTTACTTGCCGACATGCCCGCAACAGCAGGGAAATAGTATCAAGCACGCCAGTGCGATAGCGTTCTAGCGACCAGCTTTTGTCCAGTAGTTCTTCAATACCTGCATGCACCGTCAGCAAGCAGGCCATCAGGTTCCCGCTATCGACGGTCGAAACATACCGTGGATTAAGTGGCAAAAGTGTTTCGGTGTCATACCAGTTATAAAAGTGGCCATTAAATTTCTCGAGACGATGGAGCGACGACAGGTTCTTTTCCCAAAGCGTCGTTAGACATTCAATGCCGATGTATCCAAAGTCTCTGGCGACCAACGCGGATACCAGGAACAATCCCTCATTGGTAGGTGATAAGCGATGTGCGATGCGTTCGTGCGGCTCTTCTTGAACATTATCGACCGGCAACCAATGATCTCCACTGTTACCGTAGGCTTCAAAGAAACTCCAGGTATCTGAAATGAAGGCGCGCAGCCAGTTCCTTTGCTCGTCGTTGATAGTCGATCGATCGCTGGGAATTGGTTGATTGATCAACAAAATGAGAGCGGGAGCCAGCAACCATAACACCAAGAAGGGCGCTGCTGCTAACCAGGCCGGTGCCGGTATCGTCAGCTCCACTGCGACCGCCAGCAAGGGCAGATACCAGAGTTGCATCAAGCTAGCCCAACGCGGTTGCCCCAATTGTGATTCGACAGCCGCCGCCGTCTGCCACTCTAAAAGATGTTTACGCGAGACCAGCATGCGCCACAACGTGCGCGTGACGGCGTCTAACATCGAAAGTGATTTGTGAGGCAGAACAGCGACACCCAACAAGCACTGCGCTAACGTCTTGCCGATGTCTTGCACCACCGTACGCAAGTGCTCGACAAAGCTGGCCTTCCAAGGCCAGTTCTTGACGACCATCAATGCTTGGGCCACCACCGGAAACAGGCAGACGCACCACGCCGCGACTGCCCACCAGAGAGCCAATTCAGGCCGTGCGTACCAGCCGCCAATCAAGGCGCCCAGCAGCGTTGGTGCGACCAGACTACGCCGTAAATTGTCGGCTACCTTCCAGCGCGACAACCAGGAGAGAGGATTGCGTTTCCAACCTGCGGCATAGGGTACGCGGGGTAAAAGCCATGGCAGCAACTGCCAATCACCGCGCACCCAGCGATGCGCGCGACGCGCATCGGCTTCGTATCTAGCCGGGTAGCCATCGTATACTTCGATATTCGTCACCAAGCCTACTCGGGCATGGCAACCTTCGATCAAGTCGTGACTGAGAATTGCGTTTTCAGGAAAGGCGTTGGCTAGTGCTCGCTCAAAGGCTTGAAGATCGTAGATGCCTTTACCAGTAAAGCTGCCCTCGCCGAATAGGTCCTGATAAACATCCGACGCCGCGGTCACGTAAGGATCTACGCCCGGACTGCCGGCAAAAATTCTAGAGAACCAGGACTTGCTCGCCCCATCTAAATGAACATTCACTCGCGGTTGTAAGATGGTGTAGCCTGAGGTGACCGTTTCATCGTCATGC
>JADLDX010000052.1 GCA_020846515.1 Pirellulaceae bacterium | reverse complement strand
GACACAATACCAGCAGTTCTCTCGCCGGAGGTGCCCTGAGGAGACCGAAACGACATTCTGCCAAGGGCCGATTGCAAGTATACTGTCGAGCAAATCAACACAACGCAGATAAGCGCAACAGGAATATTCTCCATGGCAGATGCTGCCAAACCACACACTGATAAGCCTCAGACCGATAAGCCACCCAATGGGGCGTCTGTCAACGTGCCTGCCGGCGAGGCAGCGACCGCCAGCGCTAAGAAGGAAAAGCGTCCTCCCAATCCACATGCGATTCGGGAGACGGTGGAATCGGTCATTGTGGCCTTCATTTTGGCGTTCCTGTTTCGCGCCTTCGTCGCGGAAGCCTTCGTCATCCCCACCGGTTCCATGGCGCCGACGCTCATGGGCGCGCACAAGGATACTGTCTGTGAGCATTGCGGTGCCCTCTATCAGAGTACGGCTAGCCCCGAATACGACAACGAAAATCGCAATTCCTTTACCGATGTAGTAGCCGTCGGCAGCACTTGCGCGGCGTGTCGAGCCACCAACGCGTTTGATCTGGCAGGCAATCGAAATCACGCCACCTTTTCGGGCGACCGAATTTTGGTCAGTAAGTTCGACTACCTGTTTCGCGACCCCCAGCGCTGGGATGTATTGGTATTTAAGTATCCCACTGACGCGCGGATGAACTACATCAAACGCCTGGTTGGCTTGCCGGGTGAATATCTGCATATCGAAGGTGGTGACGTCTACGTCCGCAAAGCCGAAAATGAGCCTTGGCAATTGGCGCGCAAGCCAGCTCATAAGGCGTTGGCGATGATGCAAGTCGTCTCAGATACGAAGCATCAGGCGCGCGATCTAGTGGCCAGCGGCTGGCCTAGCATGTGGCAACCACTCTCAACGACCAGTTCCACGTCCAGCTCAACGACCAACTCAACGTCCAGCTCAGATAACACAGCAGTTGGTAGTTGGCAGGTGGAACAAACGCCTGAGACCTGGTCGGCGACATTGCCGGCCAATAGCCAAACTCAGCAGTGGCTGCGTTACTATCACAAGTACTTTGACAAAGAAGCGTGGAGCGCTCTGACCGCCCAGAGCCAAGCCAAACTAGATATCGATCCCTATTCCAGTACGCTGATTACAGACTTTTTGGCTTACAACACCACTCGCTTTGGCCCACGATCAGATGTTTACGAAGATAATGGTTCGATTAATTCGACCTTTCGCATCGGTCGTCGAGGGATCAAGACAGGTACTAATGAAGACCCTGGGAAACTGCGCGAAGGGATAAGTTCCGATCAGCGTCCTCTGGATGTCATACCTGCCTACAAGATCACCTTTCATGGACTGACCGGCCTGGCCCAGGATGGCATGCATTGGGTCGGGGATCTATCGGCTGAATACGATGCGGAGATTACCGGTTCGACGGGCACAGTCAGTCTGGACGTGGTCGAGTTTGGTATTCACTATACCTGCGATATTGATGTGGCTAGCGGCCAAGCCAAGCTGCGCGCTACTGAAAACGGTCAGCCACTAAACGTATTTGCCAACGACATCCAATCCAGCCTGGTGACGCCGACGGCTGCGACCAGTGTGCGTGGTGCCGGCCGCCATCGTTTGCGATTGGCCAATGTCGATGACCAAATCATGCTGTGGGTCGATGGCCAGTTGATTCAGTTCGATCAACCGACGACCTTCGATTCTCAAAAGTTCCGTGCCGCGGAGGCTCGCCGGCCCTATTGGACACCCGCCGATCCGCTCGACGCCGCGCCGCTGGCCATTGGAGCTCAAGGGGCCGGAGTTAAGGTGCATCGGGCGCAGGTTTGGCGCGATATCTACTACATCGCTGTCCCTCGTGGGGGCGATTACAGCGACTATCCGCGTTTTGAACTGAACAATGTCATTGCTAGCTTAAAGGATGCCGCCTTAAAGGCTGAACTGGTTCGCGATCGCGATGGTGCGTTGAATTTGGTGGCCTGGATTTACTCCCATCCTGAGATGTGGAGTGACACGTCCTTGTTTTCCAAGCGAGGCGCGCTGGACTTTCGATTGGAGGAGGGGCAGTTCTTTCCGATGGGGGACAATAGTGCCGCTAGCTCCGATGCGCGCGTCTGGTATAGTCATCCCTACGTAGAACGACGTTTCCTCATCGGCAAGGCTCTGCTAGTCTTCTGGCCTCACCTGTGGAAAGCACCTGTGCCGCATCCGAACATCCCTAGAATGGGTCGGATTCGGTAACTGCACGCTTGTTGGGTTGGGCTGTATTGGGATTGAAAGACAAGGCAAACACATGGATGTGCTTGAAGTTCTCGGCCTGGAAAAGGTCTATGGTCGTCGCAAGGTCGTCGGCGGGGTCAGCCTCCGCGTTGGCCAGGCGGAGATTGTGGGCTTGCTCGGCCCTAACGGAGCGGGCAAATCGACCAGCTTTCGCATGACCTGCGGCATCGTCAAACCGGATCGCGGTCAGGTGTTTCTCGGCGGTGTGGATGTCACCGATTGGCCCATGTACCGTCGGGCTCGCGAAGGTCGCATGGGCTATCTGGCCCAGGAATCCAGTGTCTTTCGCAAGCTGACCGTCGAGCAAAACATTCTAGCCGTGCTAGAGTTGCTCGGCATGCCGTATCGTCAACGACGCAGCCGCACTGACCAACTGCTGGAAGAGTTTGACATCAAGCATATTCGCAAGAGTCGAGCCGCTCGGTTGAGCGGTGGAGAGCGGCGGCGTTTGGAAATTGCGCGATGTTTAGTATCCGATCCGCAAATCATCATGCTCGACGAACCGTTTGCAGGTATCGACCCGGTCACGGTTCAAAGTATTCAGCAGGTCATTGAGCGTTTGCGCGGTCAGGGTATTTCGATCTTGATCACCGATCATGCCGCTCGTGAGATTCTCGACACGGTCGATCGCTGTTACGTCATTAACAAAGGCACGGTGTTGTGCGAAGGCGCCCCTGAGGTAGTCAAACAACATCCGGAGGTCCGTAAAGAGTATTTGGGCGATATTAGTTCTGAACCGGGAGGTTCGCCGCCAGCCAAGTTGGCCTTCAGCGTGACACGTCCACCGGCTGACGGAGATACTGGTAGCTTGAGTGCCAAGTCAGACACGACATCTGGAACATCCGGTGTGTCGGCGGGTCAGTCCATTGATCCAGCGCGTGGTCAGTCCACTGACAGGCCCGTAGCCAAAGCCGGCGCGGTCTCGGGCTGGTTTCGTCCAAAATTGCGGGTGCATTCGGAGGTTGAATCAGCCCCGGAAGCTGCACCGCCGTCACCAGAGCCGGTCAAGCCTGTTCGGCCGACTCGACGTCGGACCGATGTTTAGGAGAGTCGCTGAGCGATGAAACGCAATCGAACCCTGGACTGGTTGGGTTACTTAGGCCTGCGCGTGATCATCGCGTTGGTGCAAGCTACGTCGTTGGAGAATTGCCAGCGTTGGATTCGTATGCTTGCCTGGTGGTTAGCGCATTACGTACCGCTTCGTCGTTCGGTCACTGACGAGAACTTGCAGATGGTCTTTCCTGGCATCACGGATGCTCAGCAGGGGGCCATGCGCGAAGCGATGTGGGAGCATCTGTTGTTGATGGTGTGTGAGATCGCTCATGCGCCGCGTAAGATCCATCGCTCCAACTGGCGCGATCATTTCTATTTGCCGCACAAAGATGTGATGGTGCGTTCACTCATGTGCGAGCGACCGACCATTCTGGTGACCGGCCACTTTGGCAATTTTGAATTGGCTGGTTTTGCTACCGGCCTGTTTGGTGTGCCGAGTACCACCATTGCGCGTCCGCTGGACAATCCGTTTGTGCATCAGTACATCACGCACTTTCGGTCTTTGGGTGGCCAGCACATGTTGGATAAAGAGGGCAGTGCTGTGCCGGTTCAGCAAATCTTGGAAGAGGGCGGCGCGTTGGCACTATTGGCTGATCAGCATGCTGGTCCCAAAGGCTGTTGGACAGATTTTCTGGGGCATCCGGCGTCTTGTCACAAAGCACTGGCCCTATTCGTCTTGACCTCCGGTGCCGAGATGTTGGTCTCCTACAATCGACGGCTCGATCGTCCCTTGCGCTTTGAGTTGGGTCTAACTGGAGTGGCCTCCCCTGACCAGCCCGGCGAGCATCTGGCGTCCGTCAAGTCGTTAACCGTGTGGTACAACCGACGCTTGGAGCAAGCCATTCGTTTAGCCCCCGAACAGTACTGGTGGGTCCATCGACGTTGGCGCGAGCCACCAGTAAAGAAGTCGTCTGCGAAAGCCGCCGAGGCTGCCTAGCCGCGCCACACCGGGAGGTCCTTTATGCCTTCACGAACGTCTGTTCAATACCAGCAGTCATTTGTGTTGGGTGCCAGCGTCCGAGGACGTGCGTACTTGAGTATGGAACAGAAGT
>JADLDX010000051.1 GCA_020846515.1 Pirellulaceae bacterium | reverse complement strand
GTTGCCCTTGCCGCCTGGCGCAGCCCTGCCTGATCGAGGCCAGATCGATGCTTATCAGGATGCCAAAGCAGCCAACAACCCTGGGGCGGTGCGTCGCTTCGATCGCCGCGATCTGGAAAAGCCTAACTCGCAGCCCGATCCGCTGAAGTCAATTCTGGACGACGTTGCGCCCAAAGCCCGGCAGAAATTCTGAAGTTATTCCCATCACGACCCACATCCTTCCGCTGAACCTACGACGACCCTACCTATGAACAACAAGTCAGACACTCACGATCGCCGACACTTTATGGGCGCAGTTGCCACAACTCCTTTGATCGCCGGCGCGTGCTTGACCAGCGCCAGTGCTGTAGAACCTGTTAAGCCAAATGGCGGCGACCCAGTTCGCTACTGCTTGAATATGAGCACCATTAACAGTAGCCAGATTCCATTGCGCCAACAGTTAAAAATTGCCGCAGACGCAGGCTATACGGGAGTCGAACTCTGGTTGCGGGACGTGGATAAGTATCTTCAAGAAGGTGGTGACTTGATTTCGCTTCGCCGCGAGATCAGCGACCTTGGATTGACAGTCGAGAGTTCCATTGCCTTTGGTAAATGGATCGTGGACAACGAACAGGAACGTCAGGCAGGTCTTGAGCAAGTGCGTAAGGATATGGGCAATTTGCGAGCATTAGGCGGTCGTCGTCTGGCAGCACCGCCGGTGGGTGTGACCGATCCGAAGGCAGGTAAGCTGGACCTGAGTGCTGCCGGTACGCGCTATCGTCGCTTGCTGGAAATTGGCCGTCAGTATGATGTGCTGCCTCAAATCGAATTGTGGGGGTTCTCCTACAATATGTCCACGCTGGCCGAAGTGTTGTACGTGGCCGCGGCGGCAGATGATCCGGACGCTTGCATTTTGCTAGACGTCTATCACCTCTATAAGGGTGGCAGTCAATTCGCCAACATGTCGTTGGTACCCGGTGGCAAGATGCACGTTTTGCATATGAACGATTACCCGGCTGATCCGCCACGCAGTACGATCAAGGACGAGCATCGAGTCTATCCGGGTGATGGTGTGGCCCCGATGGCCGAGATCCTTAGTACGCTCATGCGAGGCGGCTTCCATGGGGTACTCAGTTTAGAGTTGTTCAATCGCGAGTACTGGAAACAACCTGCCGCCGACGTAGCCAAACGCGGCCTGGAAAAGATGCGGGCTGCGGTGGACGAGGCTGTTAAACTTGTTCAAAATTGAAATCTAGAGTAGCGCAAGCTATCCGGATTTACACCGATGAATCTACGAAACCGGGCGGCCTGCGCCGCTGCCGTTTGGATAAGGATTGACCGGTCGCAGTGGGACTCGAACGCCTGTGGCTCGAATTATTCTTGCACACGTGCTTAGCAGTTCCGCGAGTGGTACAATCTGATGCCGGCTGGCGTTGTGGCCGGCCAAAATTTGTGAGATCTGTGTGAGTTGTTAACTCTTTTCCCACCCAGGACCATTCCCACCATGCGTACTCTCCTATTGGCAATTCCGATGTGTTTCATGGCTGCAGTCGCCATGGCGGCCGACCTACCAAAAGTAGGCGATGTCGCTCCCGAATTTGAAATGACTGGAACAGACGGCAAGGTTTACAAGACCAAAGACTTTGTTGGAAAGCAAGCCGTCGTCATTGCCTGGTATCCTCGGGCATTCACCGGTGGCTGCACGAAAGAGTGCAAGTCGTTCAAAGAGGCCAGCGGCGAGCTGAAGGATTTCCAAGTAGCCTACTTTACCGCTAGCACCGATCCAGTGGATTACAACACAAAATTTGCCGAGAGCTTGGGTCTGGATTACCCGATCCTGAGCGACCCTGAAGGCAAGAACGCCAAGTCCTTCGGTGTATTGCGTCCCGATGGCAAAGCCGCCAATCGCGTGACGTTCGTGATTGGATCCAATGGCAAGCTGCTGATGGTCGACGACAAGGTCAAGACCGAGTCGCATGCCAAGGACATCGTTGGTCAGTTGGAAAAGCTGGGCGTGCCACGCAAAGCCAGCAAGTAACGACTGCGTAACTCAAGAGAATTAGCTCACGAGAATTTCGATTGATTCCCATAACTGACACTGACTCGGCAGCTTCTTCCCCTGTGTCGGCGCCCAAGGAACGCCTGCCCCGCCATGTGGCCATCATTATGGATGGCAACGGACGTTGGGCCGAGCAAAAAGGGATGCCGCGCATAGAAGGCCATCGTCGCGGCGTCGAAGCGGTACGCAGTGCTATGGAAGCTTGCCGAGAACTGGGAATCGAGGTGCTTTCGCTGTATTGCCTGAGCAGCGAGAATTGGAAACGACCGAAGGAAGAGCTCGATTTTCTGATGGCCTTGTTGTGCGAATACCTGATCGGTGAACGCGACAACCTGGTCGAAAAGAACTTGAAGCTGCGCATACTCGGCCGTCAAGATCGCTTGCCACCCGAGGTTCAAGCCGAAATTAAACGCACGATCGATGCTTGCGCGCAGAACACCGGCATGACCCTCTGCCTGGCTATTAATTACGGTGCGCGGGCCGAGATCATCGATGCCTGCAAATCATTGATGCGCGATGTGGCCTCTGGCCAGCTGAACATCGACGATATTGACGAAGAACATTTGGATGCCCGGCTAGACACCAGTGGCCTGCCGGAGCCAGACCTGCTGATTCGCACGAGCGGCGAGATGCGCATCAGCAATTTTCTATTGTGGCAAATCAGCTACGCTGAACTCTGGGTGACTGATACCCACTGGCCCGATTTCGACGGGGCTAAACTAAATGAGGCCGTCCGCGATTTCTCCCGCCGCAAACGTCGATTCGGCGGCTTGTGATCTGCGGCTTGACAGCGGTTAGGGGTTAGCGGTTAGCAATTAGCGGTTAGCAGTTAGCAGTTAGCAGTTAGCATGAGGCCAATCATTACCAGTTACTTTACCGATCAAGTAAATTGGTTTACCTGTAAAGTAATTTGCTGAGCTCGGCTTAATCTGCTTGCCTTACTCTTGTTGGACGACTTCACCGCCGGCTCGGGTGCCCATGGCCCGCCATGTAGCCAGATCGACGGAGTTGCTGATGCTGCGAACGGAACCGTCCAGCAGGGCTACATTGACAATTCCCGTATGATGACTGCGCGAGGTCAGAATCGCGAAGCTGGATCGCGTGCTGCTGTTGCCTTCTTGTTGAGAATTAAAGTCGCAGTTCGCGTAGACCAGTCCATTAAAGGGAAACGATAGCGCAGCGTTGGGCGTTAGCGTGGTAGTAAAGCCGCTGTGATGGCAGTGACCGTTGGCCCATTCTGTATGCCCCGTACCATAGCCTGCGGGCAATAAGCGATCAGGGCGACCGCTAGCCACTGCGGCCAGAGCTTCGGCAGGCGAATTGGGCACGGCCGTCGACGGTGGGCCACCGTTGCGTGTGTAAGAAGCCCATGCATGCACCTCGGCGGCCAACAACGTATGGCTGGTACCATCGACCACGTCCGACATGGGCATGCGCGCGTTGGGAAAAGTAAGACCATCGCCGCCGCTATTGTTAGCAGGGTTGTAAATGAACCAGGTACCAAAGTTGAAACCGTATGTTGTCGGATAGAGAAAAATTCCACTCGTACTGCCGGTGGCACTGGTGTCTCTCAATTGATCCCCTTTGGGATCTGAAGGACAAACATAAACCGGTACACGAAAGCGACTGATAATTGGGTAGCTCGACCAGCCCACGCTCAAATCGATTTGGTTATACAAGTTTGATTGCTCCATGAAGGGCAATAGACGTCCATGAATGGACCACGAAGCGTTGTTGGCCGACCGTGGGTCGATGCAGACGCTTGGCGGCAAACGACGATTGGCTGATTCGTAATTGTGTGTAGCCAAACCTATCTGTTTCAGGTTGTTGCTGCACGACATTCGCCGGGCGGCTTCGCGGGCCGCTTGGACGGCGGGCAATAGCAAACCGACCAGAATGCCAATGATCGCAATGACTACCAACAACTCAACTAACGTAAACGCGCGCACTCTTTGCATCGAATGGTTCATTTCTAGTGGTAACTGGACTTTCACGTAATTCAGGCTCGCTCGTTCTCGGCAAACCGTTACGAGCATTACGCAAACCCTATGCCTGAAAGATAAATGGACGTTTCTCCAGGCTTTTCGAACTATTGAACCATAGACGATGGCAAAATGGTCGGCCGACTGGCCAACGAATCGCCACTGGCGCTCAC
>JADLDX010000050.1 GCA_020846515.1 Pirellulaceae bacterium | reverse complement strand
GTGTTGGCGGTTTCGCCAGCATCTTCGTAGCCGAAGCGGCCACCGTAGCTGACCACGCTATCGGCGATCGTGTTCTTGTTCAGGCGGACGCAAATTGTCCGACGGCACCACGTAGTGCCCCGCAGCACCAATAGCCGTTTCTATCTCGCGCAAGGTCTCTGGCAACTCACTCATGTGTCACCTCGCCCTGGTGACCACGTAGTTGATCCGCCAATTTTTCCAGCGCATAGCGATAGCGACTGGCCGCCGTAGCGGCTGGTACACCCAAGATCTCGGCAATTTCAACAAACGTCATATCGTCCCAGATCTTCAATACCACCACTTCGCTCTGCAGGGAAGGCAGGTTGCGCAGAGCTAACCAAATGGCCCGATGAGTATCCTCTTGTTCCAAATGATCAACCGTTCGGCGCGTGAGTAAATCGGTAATGTTGTCAATGAAACTCCAGCGTTTCTTGCGGCGCAAAATGACCAGGGCTTCATTGCGCACCATGCGGAGCAAATAGGCCCAAGGATGTTCAGCGCGGACCAACAAATGACAATCCCCCACGACGCGCAGCAACGCCGCAGCCACCGCATCCTCCGCGTCATGCTGGTTGCGTGTGATGGTCACGGCCAGTCGTAGCAGACGCATGGCCGTCAAATCATACAACCCAGATAGTCCCGCCGTGCCACTTTCGGCAATGCAGACCGCACAGCGGCGCACTTGTTCGGAATAGGACATGGAAGTGGACATAATTTAGACGAATCGCTCCGCGACTCGTCAATTCCTCTCACAATTCCCCGGCTGAATTAATGGCTGAAACCGTCGCTTGAATGCGCACGATCTTCCTAGGATGCGCCATCACGAAGCGTTTGTCTAACTTCCAACCAAATTCTGGTGAATTTTTTGGGAAGTGTTCGATGGGCCAGAATTCCGACGACTCATCTCACAGACGCTCGAGCCCATACGGCTTGGGGTCCAAGTGTGGCGTGCGGCCTGCAAACAGTTCCGCCACCAACTTACCCGTCGCAGGCGCCATGGTCAGTCCCAACATGTTGTGACCGGCGGCCAGCCAGACGTTGTCAAAACGCGGCACTCGGCCAATGATCGGCAGACTGTCGTAGGTCATCGGACGCCAGCCGAACCAGGTCTGCAACTCGGGCTCACAATGCGGCTCATGCAAATAATGGCTGGCCCCCTGACGAAGCAGATCCAGTCGCTCGGGACGTATCGTTTCATCGTAGCCGGCAAACTCCATGATCGATCCCAAGCGATAGCCAGTCTGCATAGGGGTTACGGCCACACGATGTTCCGGAAAGATCAATGGAATTCGCGGACAGCATTTAGGGCGTGGCATTGTGATCGAGTAACCTTTGCCCGGTTCAATCGGAATATGGCGTCCGATCAGTCGATCCAGCTTGGGCGTCCAAGCTCCAGTGGCAATCAAGAAACGATCCGCTTTTAATCCGCCGCTGGATGTTTGTGCCTGGCGAGCTAACTTGCCATCGCCAGCAAAATCCCGCAATTCACATTGCTCGATAAAGGTCACGCCACGACTGGATAGTTGAGCACGCCAGGCCTGCATCAATCGATCGGGCCGCAGATGACCATCGTGCTCGTAATACCAGCCACCTGCTATGCCTGGCTTGAGCGCCGGTTCCATGGCGATAGTCGCATCAGCGTCCAACTTCGTCGCCGGCTCGTTGAACGTCTCAGCCAATAACCGATTGGTATCGTCGTAGCCATTTAATGCCGCGCGCGTTTGGTAGGCGAACAGCAAACCTCGCTTCTCCCACTCGCAGTCGAATTCTCCGCTGCTAAACATCCGCTGGTACTCGTCCATCGAAGATGCCAGCAAGGGCTGAATAGCATGCGCGGCCGAGAGCATGTCTCGTGTGTTGCAGCGCCGTGCAAAGCTGAGCATCCAACTCCACATACTCGGATCTAAGCGCGGCTTGATGCGAAACGGTGCAGTCGGAGTCATCAACGCTTTGAAGGCCGACTTGAGCGCTCCTGGCTCTGTCAGGGGCAGCACATGGCTTGGACAAACCAAACCACAATTGCCGAATGAACATGCGCCACCAATCGTGCCGCGATCGATAACCGTGACCTGCCAACCATCCTGAGACAAATAGGCCGCCGACGCCACGCCGATCAGCCCCCCGCCGAGACTGACGACCGAACCGGGAGCTGACACTTGCGAGTTAGACGATTGATTCATAATCACTCTTAGCGATAGGCTGCGTCACCAATGCCCATGCAGAATGGGTCGTTCGGATCCAGTACCAGTTCTGCTTCGGCATTCACATAAGCGGAACCAACCAAGGTAACGCGAACTTGATCGGGCTGGTCGTCAGGTTTGTCGTCAGGTTTGTCGTCAGGTTTGTAGTTAGGTTTGTCAATCGAATGGTCGTTGAGTATGGGCTCATAAGAGGCTTGGAACAAACTGCCAATCACACTGGCTTGTCGCCAAATTTGGCCTGGTAACAAGCGACCATCGCTGGCCAGGCAGGCGACCTTGGCACTGGTCCCAGTACCGCACGGTGATCGATCATATTCACCCCCGGGGCAAAGCACAAAATTTCTAGCGTCAGCCTGTTCGCCCGGTAATGGCTCACCAATCAATTCAACATGATCGATCTCATCACCGTTGGCACCGGTAACGTGCTGATCGACCAACGCCTGTCGAATCGTCGTCGCCCGCTCATGAAGTTCAGCCAGTCGGCTCAACTGAAGCGACGTTTCACCTGCCTGGCACAAAAAGAACCAATTGCCGCCCCATGCGATATCACCGTAAACGGTCTGACCATCAGGCAATCGCACAGGTACGTGGGCGCGATAGCGATAGCTGGGCACATTGGTGATGCGCACCTGGTTATCGCCGAGCCATTCAAAAAACACCTGGCCCACAGGTGTGTCCAGTGCGTATCGACCTGGCTCGATTCGTCCAGCGTGTGCCAGTGCGATGGCCACACCGATCGTGCCGTGGCCACACATATTCAAGTAGCCCACGTTATTGAAGAATATAACGCCCGCCACGCTGCTGGCCCGCTCCGGCTCAGTCAACATGGCACCCACCATACAGTTCGAACCGCGCGGTTCGCAACTGACCGCTCGGCGCCACGCATCCAGATCGTTAGCAAATCGATCGCGGCGCTGGGACATTGTACCGGGTCCCAACTCAGGACCGCCCTGCATGACCACGCGCGTCGGTTCACCGCCGGTGTGAGTGTCGATAATTTGAATGCGATGCATGGAGACTTCTGTTCCCGAGTTGGGTTGTCGCTCGGCCAGTCTGCATTATCCCAGTAACTGACCGCCGCACTGGGTTTGACAATCAGCGATAATCTGACCAACAGCCGCATCCACTTCGGCACTGGTTAATGTGCGATCGGGACTTTGAAAGACCAGCGATAGGAGCACTCGTTTTTTACCGGCTCCGTCTTTCTTTTCATCGCGATAAGTCTCGCGATACTCAACCTGTTGCAGCAAAGCCCCGCCACTGGTGCGACACATACTTTCCAACTGTGCCCAACGCAGGGACTCGTCCAGCACGAAATTCAAATCGCGCGTAATGGACGGGTAAGGGCTGACGCGTTGGGATCGACGAATCTCTTCCAAAGCACCAATCAACGTTTCAACCGACAGCTCGGCGACCGCAGTCGACGCTGTTACGCCCACGGCTTTGGAAGTCGATTTGCTGATCAGGCCCACAAACCCCAACAACTGCCCATTTAAGTCGTAACGCGTGGCTGTTCCGCGTTGGAACAAAGGATGATCATAAGCCGCCGATACCACCGCTGTCTCACGCGACATACACGAAGCCGCAATATCTTCCACCAGGCCTTTGGCAACCAGCAAGTCTTGCCCAGTGACCAGAGCCAACATCGAGCGTTCCATCGGCAAGGCAGCTTGATCGTCGCCTGGGAGATAGACGTTCGCCACTTCATACAGGCTGGCATCACGACCGGCTTGCGTCTGGTTCCAAGAGCGAGCGGCCAACAGGCTAGGCAGCAGTGACCGACGCAACAGTCGAGCACCTTCCAACAATGGTGTATCGGTCGACAAAGCCTCACGCTCTGACCAGGGGCTGCCGCACGCATCCTGATGGGCAGGAACAACACTGGGCGTAATCGCTTCGTCAACTCCATAAGCACTCAACACTTGCCGCACACGACCGAGCACGATGTCTTTAGGCCTGGTGGGGGCCACGGTCAAAGGCACTACCGCATCTTCCGGTATCTGGTCATAACCGTAGATGCGAGCCACTTCCTCAATCAAGTCAATCTCGCGCGTGACGTCGCGCCGCCATGACGGCGCGATCACGCGCAAAGTATCTGCGTCCAGAGCGCTGACTTCGCAACCTAATGAACTCAAGATACGCACGACTTCGGACGTGGGAATGGTTATACCCAGAACTCGCAGCAGTTGATTCAGTCGGAATACGATCGGTTCAAGCTGGGGATGATTCGCGCCAGTGTCCACTACCCCGCTGGCCAGTTTGCCACCGGCCACTTGCAAGATCAGTTCGCAACAGCGACGCGACGCCCAGTCCAGACCGGCCGGATCGGGGCGACGTTCAAAACGAAAGGAGGAAGGGCTGTGCAATTTGAGTCGGCGTGCAGTACGACGAATAGCCAGCGGCTCAAATGATGCGGCCTCGATCAACAAATTCGTGGTGCTATCGGATACTTCGCTTTCCGCACCACCCATGACGCCCCCGAGCGCGACGGCGCGCTGGGCATCGGCAATGACAACGGTTTGCTCATCAAGTTCATACGTGTGGTGATCGATGGCCAAAAACTTCTCGTCCTTCGCCGCGGGACGCACGATGATTTTTCGACCCTGAATCTGATCTAAATCGAACGCATGCAGTGGCTGTCCGCACTCCATCATGACGTAGTTGGTCACGTCCACCACGTTGTTCACGCTGTTGATGCCAATGGCCGACAATCGACGCACCAACCACTCGGGACTTGGACCAATCTTCACACCTTGGAGAACGCGGGCTGTGTATCGAGGACAAGCCTCAGCAAATCGGTTCTCAACTTGAATTAAATCACTGGCCTTGAGCGCCGGATCTTCTTTGACAATAGCTGGCGGCAAACAGAGGCCTTGTCCCAGCAATACGGAAGCCTCACGCGCCACACCGATATGCCCCAGGCAATCGCAACGGTTACTGGTGACCTCCAGATCGATAACCACATCACCACCAACTTGCGTTGTGGATTCATGATTCAAGCCAGACATGGCAAAGCGATCGGCCAGATCATCCGGTTTCACATCCAGACGAACATATTGCTCTAGCCATTCCCAGCAAACCAACATGGCTCTCGCCTCATCCAATAGCAAACCGCAATTAGAACTGTTCCAGAAAACGAACGTCGTTGCGGAACAGATCGCGAATATCTTCAATGCGATGACGGCCCATGCACAAGCGTTCAACGCCTAAGCCGAACGCAAAGCCTGTAACCTCTTCCGGATCGTACCCCACGGCTCGCAGCACGTTGGGATCCACCATGCCTGCACCACCGAACTCGATCCACTTTCCCTTCCAGGAGAAATCGGCTTCAACGCTCGGTTCGGTGAACGGAAAAAAGCTGGGACGAAAGCGAATCGACACGTCAGCGCCCAAGTAATTCGTAGCGAACATGCGGAGCACGCTCTTGAGCTGGGCCATCGTTACCGATCGATCGATCCACAGACCTTCCATCTGATGGAACATCGGAAAGTGAGTTTGATCCGGTGGGTCGGGTCGATAAACTCGCCCAAGCGAGATAATGCGCACCGGCGGTGCAGACTTCTCCATCACGCGGATTTGCACTGTACTGGTCTGACTGCGCATGAGTCGTGCATCAGGAGCCGTTGGATCAATCGCCGGCGTCCGTGCGGCTGCGCCCTTATCGTCAGCTAGTTTGCCAGCACAAGCCAGGAAGAAATTATCCAGTGGATCGCGGGCCGGGTGATCTTCCGGAATATTCAAAGCTACGAAATTGTGCCAGGTATCTTCGACCTCGGGACCTTCGACAACTTCGAATCCCAAGCGGGCCATGATTTGTTTGAGATGCTCGATCGTCTGCGTGATCGGGTGGACATGTCCCAAGCGACGGCGCACACCCGGAAGCGTCGGATCTAGCCCGGCAGGTATGGCGGCATCGGCACCAGATTCAACCCGTGCCGCGGCCGCGTCCAAGGCGGCCTGGATGCGATCTTTGACTTCATTGAACTTGACGTAGCCGGCCCGCTTGGAATCCGCTGGCAAAGTACCAACTTCTTTTTGCAGGGTCTTTAATTGCCCACTGCGGGCCCCGGCGAATTGAACGCGTGCCGCTTCCAGGGCAGCAGCATCATGGGCCGCTGCCAAGGCGGCCTCAGCGTCCAGCGCTAAGCGTTCGAGTGTTTGGACGAGCTGGTCCAGATCCATCGAATTTCTCTAAAATGGCCAATTCAATCGACGAAGCAGTCACCGCGTTGCTTGACATTGCTGGATAGCGAACGTCTCGACATTCAAGAACGGAGCCGGCATCTGGAGGACATCTATGGACGGACAAAATAGTATCGCTGGTGCACGCGCGAGAATCAGCTAACCCCTAAGGGCCAAGCCACTCGCGCCGACCAGCGACAACTAGCATCACACTTCATAAACGATGCGGCATAAACGATGCGGTCTCGATCGACCAAGCAATCGCTAAACGATCACTAGGCAGCCAAGACGGCTTTGACCTTTTCGACCACAGCGGTGAAACCGGCTGGATCGTTAATGGCCATTTCCGACAGTTGCTTGCGATCCAACTGAATATTGGCCTTGATCAAGCCGTGGATAAACTGGCTGTAGCGAATGTCGTGCTGGGTACAGGCCGCCGAGATGCGGATGATCCACAAGCGACGGAACTGACGTTTCTTGGCCCGACGGTCACGAAAGGCAAATACACCAGCTCGAACCAGCGTTTCTTTAGCAGTTCGCAGAAGTCTGCGACGACCGCCCACAAAACCCGAGGCGCGCTTCAGAATGCGCTTGTTGGCCTGGCGCCGTGCGGCACCCTTACGTGTTCTCATGGAACAGGATCTTTCAAACTGTTTACCTCAGGTCCTGCCGGCGGTGTTCTGAGCGTAAAGCTAGCAGAACAGCAGCTAAAGTGGGGGAAACTTGAATACGGTTCAAGCTGACCCGCCATGGCAGAGTTGTCACCCAGGTAACTGGACTATAAATGTTTCCCCGACAAAATTACTTTCGTAGCTCTCTAGTAGCTGTTGTGACGCAGCGCGTCGTGAATCATACGGGTAAAGGGAGTGTCAAGCACTCGCGTACCGCGTAGATTTCGCTTGCGTTTGTTGCTCATACGGACGGCCAAGTGGCTAGTGCCCGCTCCGCGGTGCTTTACCTTGCCATTGGCGGTCAGGCGGAACCGTTTCTTGGTTCCCTTGTGCGTTTTCATCTTGGGCATTGCCAATTCGCTCCCATCGGACCTAGCCGCTGCTGGTGAAAATGACCACTTTATCGGAAAACGCCGGATTCTAACGGTAGTCGAAGTGGGCCACAAGTCGTAATTGACCGACAACGCCCCAGTCCCACCCAGGCGGCTACTGGAAATTCTCTTCCAAGGCAACTTCAGAGTAACCACACAAGTGACTCTAGCCAATTAGTGGCTAGGCGTTTGACGATGGGGGGTATGACGGCTATTCTGAACCGCCCGGTGACCGAGGTTCGTAACCACACGCAATTTCCAGGACTTACGCATAAATGAATCTATCAAGTGGCTTGATTGTGCTCATCGCCATGGGCACGTTTGTGGTCCTGGCGCTACTGTATGGTGTTTCGCTTTACAACAACCTGGTCACGCTGAAGAATCGATTCGAAAACGCCTTTGCCCAGATCGATGTGCAATTGAAACGCAGGTATGAACTGATACCCAATTTGGTCGAGGTGGCTAAAGGTTTCATGAAGCATGAACGTGAAACGCTGGAAGCCGTCATCAAGGCGCGCAACGCCGCATTTAGCGCGGGCCAGGCTGCCGCGGCCAGTCCTGGTAATGCCGCAGCCATGCAAGGCTTATCCACCGCCGAAACAGCGTTGGCTGGATCGATGACCAAGTTTTTGGGACTGGCCGAAGCTTATCCAGATCTCAAAGCCAACCAAAACATGCTCTCGCTTCAGGAAGAGCTCTCCAGCACCGAAAACAAAGTAGCCTTTGCTCGCCAGGCCTACAACGATGCGGTCATGGTCTTCAACACAGCCATCGAAACTTTCCCCGGATTGCTCGTGGCCGGTTTCGGTGGATTTCAACGTGCCACCCTGTTCGAAGTTACAGCGCCCGAACAACGCGAAGCGGTCAAGGTCCAGTTCTAGCTCACGACAACAGCCGATGCTGCAAGTGGCAAGGGTCGCACAGGGAGCGGCCCCGGGCGTCTCTCGCCGAAGACGCAACGCTGGTCGCCCCACCCACTGCTTTCGCCTGCTTAGCCTGCTTGGCCTAATAGACTGCTTGGCCTGTTCGTCTGCTTCGCAGCTGACGAGTTAGTTCTCACCTTGCCCGGCGCAGTTTCGAAGCGTCGCCCAGCGCGGCGTAGCTCAGGCGGGTCGGGGCGTGCGAAGCGAATGCCGAGCATTGATGAGCGTGGGCGCCCGCCATGGCGCTAGATACTTCATCCATTCAGAGAGTACACGACTGTGGATTTTTTCGAACACCAGGAGCGAGCTCGACGTGGCACCATTTGGTTGGTGGTCTATTTCGTGATCGCAGTGGTTATGGTGATCTTGTCTGTGTATTTCGCAGCCGTCGGGATCATTACGCTGATTGAATCCAAACAAAACGAGGAATTCCAACTACGTCTGTGGATTCCCGAGTTGTTTGCCGCAGTCACCGCTGCCACCTTGCTGATCATCACCTCGGGCAGTTTGTATAAGATTTGGCAGATCAGCGGCAGTGGCGAACAAGTGGCGGTGTCGTTGGGGGGACGAGAACTTTCGTCCAATACGCGCGACCTGGGCGAGCGAGTGTTGCTAAACGTTGTCGAAGAAATGGCCCTCGCATCCGGCACACCGGTCCCGCCGGTTTACGTCATGGATGATGAAACAGGCATCAATGCATTTGCGGCTGGCACAACTCCGCAAAACGCAGTGATTGGTGTCACACGCGGGGCTATCAACACGCTCTCACGAGATCAATTGCAAGGCGTGATCGCGCACGAGTTCAGCCATATCCTCAATG
>JADLDX010000049.1 GCA_020846515.1 Pirellulaceae bacterium | reverse complement strand
GCGCGGGCTCTTGACCAATTCGTCCAGCGGCAACCTGAACATTTTGTTCGCGTAGAGCGTTCAATACATCGCCCGCCGTTAACTTTCTGGAAGCCAGTTTTTGCGGATCAAGCCAGACTCGCATCGAGTAATCTCGCGCGCCGAGCATGCTGACATCGCCAACGCCGTCCAATCGCATGAGTGCATCGCGGACTTCAATCGTTGCAAAATTCGAGAGATAGAGTTGGCCATACCGCGCATCACTCGAGACCAGGTTCACCGTCAACAATCTGCTCGGCGACTTCTTTTTGGTGGTGATGCCTTGGCGACGTGTTTCTTCAGGTAGTTTGGCTTCCGCGATGGCAACGCGGTTCTGCACGAGCACCTGAGCCTTATCGATGTCGGTACCAAGTTCAAACGTGACGTCCAGGGACATGACGCCGTCGTTGGTGCAGCGAGAAGACATGTACATCATGCCTTCGACACCGTTGACCTCTTGTTCAATGGGTGCCGCAACCGTATCGGCGACGACCTGCGCATTTGCACCGGGGTATGTGGCAGCGATCTGAATCGTCGGCGGTGCCACGTCGGGGTACTGAGCTACTGGCAGTTGCAAGAGAGCAATTCCGCCAAGCATGACGATAACGATCGACAAAACAGTCGCAAAGACTGGTCGATCGACGAAGAAACGGGCCAGCATTGATTTACTCCTTTCCTCGAGCGGGCGCCGTTGTACCGGCTGCCGAGGAGGAAACGGGGTTCACTTTGCCGCCAGGGCGAGCGCGTTGGGTACCGTTGACGATGACGCGGTCAGTTTCATTCAGGCCTGAGCGCACGAGGCGCATTTTGCCATCGAGCATACCTAGTGTTATGTCTCTTCGGGCGACAATGTTGTTCTCGTCAATTACCAACACGTATTTAATGCTTTGGTCACTCAAGATCGCGCGCTCGGGTACAAGCAACGATTCTTTAGCGTCTCCTATGGGAACGCGAACACGCACGAAAAAGCCGGGAGCAAAAAGCCGTTGGCTATTTTCTAAAGAGGCGCGTACTAACAGTGTGCCTGTTTCGGGGCGAACCTGGTTATCGATAAAATCGAGTACACCTTCGTGTTGAAACTCGCTTTCATTGGATAGGGCGACCATTACTTTCTGGTTCAAGTCGCGTACATGTGTGAACTCGACCCGATCACCCTTTTGACGCCGCATCTCGCGAAACTGCAAGACGGCGGATTCGTCGACATCGAAGTTTACGTGAATGGGGTCGACACTGGCGATGGTAGTTAAGGGTGACGCGCCAACTTGCGAGGATGAGATGAGACTGCCCACTGTCACATTGGCTCGGCTAAGTCGTCCTGCGATCGGGGCTTGGATACTACAGAATTCGAAATCGAGTTCCGCTTGAGCGACCGCTGCAGTGGCTGCCAGCACTTCGGCAGTGGCGTTGACCTGTCGCTCGGCCATCTCATCATAGTCTTGTTGAGAAACGGCGTTTGTGGCCAACAGTGTTTTGTTGCGAGCCAATGTAAGATTGGCCAGGTTCACTTGCGACTCGGCTTGCTTGAGTCGTGCTTTAGCGTTGTTGAGGGAAAAAAGGTAAGGACGATTATCGATTTCGAATAGCGGTGCGCCAGCTGCCACTTCCTGTCCATCGCTAAAATGGATCTTCGTGAGATATCCAGTGACTCGCGCTCGAACCTCAACGTATTGGGGGGCTTCCATGCGACCGATATACTCATAGAACTCGGTGAGTGGTTTCTTGACGGGCGTTTCAATCGTCACATCTGGCGCCGGTGCCTCGACAGGCTTGACCTTCGTATTCGAGCACCCTGCCTGCAAAAATAGACCACAAATCAACGACGCGCCAAGCAACAGGCCGGTGAGATGTGCTGAGCATGTGCATACGAAGTCCCACGGATGCGAAGCAAGGCTGCGCAAGATATTGGCCTCCAAGGTGAACGGCGATGGATTGGCAATCGACTGGATAAAGTCAGAGCCGATGATTTTAGGCCAAGGCACCCTCTAAAAACAGACGCCCAAGCCAAATGTAGATCGGTGCTACGTGCATGCGTACATACCAAATTGGCAGCACGCGAGGGCAACGCTGTGAAGCATGTTTGCTCGTGAAACCCGGCATTTGTAAGCGGTTGGGCGCAAGCCCTCCGGTTCTTATAACTACCGGGATATACCGGACGGCTTGCGCCGTTCCGCTTCTTAAATGCTTCACATACCGGACGGCTTGCGCCGTTCCGCTTTTAAAATGCTTCACAGCGTTGACGCGAGGGGTTGTTGACTGCTCAGACCATCGTTGCAGGATGCCGCAGGACTCGCACAGTTAGTCACGAGACGAGTATTGAGCACGCCATTCACATCGGCCAGACGCCTGCTTTGTGGCTACGTAGCGATCGCTGCCAAGCGATGGATTTTGCCAGACGAATCCACCGTCTGGCAACGGTGCCTAGAATGTTAAGTTGGCTCTTAATCCGCACGTTAGGGCGGTATCCACGTTCGCACGAGCAGGCAAGAGCACCTGCGTATCCGCTGTGACGGTGAATCGCTTGCGAACGGCGACGCTGTAGAACATCTCGCCACCCTGTCCGTCACGCAAGTTTCCGAGATTAGCCAGAAACGGAGCGATATTTTTGCTCGTCTCCGAATAATACCAACCCAATCCGAAGGTGTCATTTTCTCGACCGCGCAGGCGACTGTTGCCACCGACTCCGAGGCTATAGAAACTTTGAATCGGGTTAGTGTTTGGGTCCGCCACGCCGACTCGGCCAAAGAGCCCCCATCCTCGCTTACTGTCGCATGGATCAACAAACAAATACTGATCAAAGTTGTAGGTCAGTGCCCACGACCCTGATTCACGAGCTATGGGAACCCTAGGCAGGACTATCAACGGTGACTGATCGAGTGCCGCGAAATTCCGGCTGCTCCAAATTGCCCCGAATAGTTGATGCCCAGGGAGTCCCAGCAAATTTGTTGGAATACGGAGCTCTTGGGAGATAACTGCGCCATCGGCAAACAATTCGCTGAACCCGTCGCTTGTTGTCGTATCGCGGGCGTTGAGAACTAGAAAGTTATAAATTGGCTCACGATCTTTGAGGAAGACGAACCCTGTACCTAAGGTCGAATAGGCTACGGTTCGCAAGCCGATAGGATTGACTACGAATGCGGCGTTAGAGAATTGACGAATGCCACGACCGTGTGCAAACGCGTTCATGTCGCCATCAAGGGTATCTAGTTTCCCAGCGTAGAGCGCAAACGATTCCGACAGCGCTTGGGTAAACAAAAAGTTCGTTATGTAGATGTCGTCAGAATCAGCGACTGGTAGATCCGTTGCCAGGTTGGGAGGTAATAACGTGCCCGTTGAACCTGCCAGTGATTCTCCATAGCGATGTTCTGCGCGAATTTGCAGAAACTGCCCTTGAGGCCCGCCCAGTTTGTTGATGTCGATGTTCGTTAGGTAGTCTCCGTGTCCGCCAAATCGAAACTCGCGTTCGAGTCCGCCACGAGTGTTGCCAAAGTAGAAATTGGTCAAGTTGTTCGTAAAGGTGATGCCGTTGTCCGATAATCCTTGGCGAAGTTTCGACTGATCGCCATCAAGCCAAGAGCTCAACGTTAAGTCATCGCTGCACAGTCGTCCGGAAACGAGGCCATCGCACGAATCGTCGCAAAGGCATCCAGTGTTTGACTCAATAGCGGAGCTCGCATCAGATGCTTGCGTTACATAGTCACTTTCGGTCTGTGAATACAAATAATTTCCACAGGTTACCGCTACAGCGAAAAACAGTCTCGCAGCAGCATGCCATGCTCGCACTTGTATTACTTTGGCCATGATCGCCCTAAGTCGCATTCGCATAAGGAAAGATGTCACGCAGTCGCTATCGGGCATCTATACCAATTTCAATGACGAGCACTGGGCGCTTTGTCAGGATTGAGAAAAGCTAGCATTACTGCTGAAGCGATTAGGTAATTCTTGCCTTTCGAACACTGATTTGTGAGAGCCATTGGTGATGCGGTAAAATTGTTTTTAATACTATTTTACGCGAGTGAAGCTGAGTCCCGGATCCGAAGGTGGTGCTCCACTAATGGAGAACGTCCACTTGTCCGGGCCATTGGATGTGACGGATCCGCCGATCGCTCCTTGCTCTTTCGTCTCGAGTGAGATTCCGTCGCTTCCGGCATTTAGCTGTCCGGACAGTTCGACAGCCTTCTGATCCTTCGCGCCCGCTTTCCAAGTAAACTTCGAGTCTTCTGTAATCGACAACTCAATTTTTGTATCGCGTGATTGAGCCACCCATTTTCCGACCAAATCAGTTTGGGTTGCCTCTGAGCCAGGCGCAGTTGTTGGCGCTGCCACAGCAGGTACGTCTGGTGGTGCTAACGCATCCAACATCCGCTTGGCAGTTACGTCCTTGGGCTGATACTGGACCACAACTCGCAGCGCTTGTATCGCCACATCCTTTGATCCGATTACGAGACAGTGGGAAGCCAATACGAAATGGGCTGCTGCGTCGGTCGGATTTGATTTGCAGAATTGTTCGAGTTTCCGAAGCTGAGTCGTATAGTCTTCAGGATTGCCATACAGTCCACTCATCGTGGTCCAATCCATGCCTGGAGCCGACGAGAGCAGGGAATTGAGACCAGCTGCTGCAGCCTTGTAATCGCCGGTAGCGAACAGAGCAAGCGAACGAACCTCGTGTACGACCGCATCACCTGGCAACGCCTTAAGTGAAGCATTGAAATCGGAAAGGGCAGGAACGTATTGCGCAGCTTTGAACTTGGCTAACCCTTGATCGAACGACGAAAATGCCTGCGCTTGTTGTGGCGTTGACTGGTCGATTTGAGTATTGCTTCCGGCTACATCCGAGTTCGACGAAACGTAGTTATTCACGACAACCGGCTGCGAATAATCGTAGGGCATCGATTGAGCGATGGTCGGCTGGGCATAGTATGGGTTGTAATAGCTCGCATAGTTGTATCCCCATCCGCTAGTCATGGCCCCAAGCCCCCAGCCTATACCTCCCCACACAACGGGCGCATACCAATTGCTCCCCCAATAACCATACCAACATCCGTTGTACCAATTGTGATGGTGATCGATACAGTTGTTATGCCAGTTGCTGTTCCAATTACTACCACCGTCTAGCCCCCAACCTGGGCGGGAAAATCCTGGGTCGACATCCCAATTTGGTCGATTGGGAAACCGGTTGCCAACGCTGTTCCCAATATTGACGTTGTTGCCAATGTTGATGTTCGTGTCATTGCCAAAACCAGGACGATTTCCACCGATGCTAGGTCTATTAACCGTATTGTTGCTACCTAAGCCAGGCAGGTTGATGTTTTCTCCTGGCCGGTTTCCACCGATCACTGGTCGGTCGATGTTGCCAGGCAAAGTAGTTGGTCGATCACCGCCGATGGGCGGTCGTGTTGCTACCCCTGGCAGCGTATTGGGCAGATTAATATTGCCCAGCGAAGGTCGACTGCCGCCTCCGGGAAGCGATGGACGATTTTGTCCGATTCCAGTTGATGGCAGCGTTGACGGCAGCTGCATGTTTGGTGGATTGACCTGAGGGCGCGTGGGTGCGCTGGGCAATGAAGGACGCGTTGCCAAGGGAGGGTTCGAAGGACGTGTTGTTGGACGCGAAATGTTCGGTAGATTTCCTGCGCCTCCCAACGAAGGACGCGAGCCACCGAAGGAAGGTGTCCCTGGATTTCCGCCGAAATTTGGCATGGAGGGACGTGCATTCGCATTTCCCAACGATGGTCGCGATGGATTTGGGCGGGACATGTTTGGAGGGCTGGGCCGCGCCATGGACGGCATGCTTGGTCGCGACATGTTTGGACGCGCGCCACCACCGCCCATGTTAGCCATCGACGGTCTTGCACCACCAACTCCTCCTCCGCCTCGACCACGCTGTGCAAAAGCATCAGGCAGGCAAACTGTTCCGATAGCCAATGGAACCAATATCGCCGACATGGTGCGAATCTTCTTCATCGTTGACATGCTATTTCTCCGTGAATTGCGAATGGATTACTTACCGGCGGCGGGTGGCAGTTTTACGACGGTGACTTGATAATCGTCTTCCGTCGCATTGCCGATGATTCGGTTAGTACCCGTCATCACGTAGCGTCCCTTTTCTCCGTTGGAAATCTTCAAGATGGCCGACCCCGTTAAGCCGTCTGGCATCACTGCGGACGAACGAACCATCCAGGCATCCTCAATTTGCGTCCAGGTTGCTTCAGTAAAACCGCCATCGGAATCAAAGGTCCATGAGCGCGGCGTACCAAGCAAAGGATCCCATCCAATTCTTTGTGAACTTTTCATTACAACTTGATCACCCTTGGTTACCGATATTTCGCCCAAAATGAAATTCTTGTCTTCTGACCAGCGATAGGTAATTTTGACTTGGGCGTCGGCACCTTCATTGATCCAGTCGCCGATCAGCCAAGCCAGCGGCTTTAGCAACTCTCCTGGCGATGCAGCGGTCTCTTCTCCGAAATCTCTCAGCGAAGCAATTCGCCAACCTTGCTCGGTCTTTGCGAGCACGGCTGTGTAACGGACCGACGAAATACTTCCGTCTTTGGCTGTCGTGACTCTTCTTCCTTCTTGAATCGCAATCGAACCAATGAATCGAATGGATTCGATTTCATTCTTCATCTGCGATCCGGGGAACTTCGCAAAGAAAGCTGTAAGCAATTCTTTGATGGCAGGTTGTCCTTGATAGATCGTCCCCTGTTCATCGATCAGCTCGCCATTGGCCAAGAACTTGGCAACTACCTCATCGGCTTTTCCAGCGCTGAAGGCGGCGGTTAGCTTTTCCCAATCCTTGCGGATCTCTGCGGCTGGATCAACTTGTCCAAAAGAGAACGAAACCAGAGTGGGAGCGAACCACATGCAGGCTGTCGCCACTAGCAGTGTTAAACTTGAACGGTAAATCATAAATTGGTCCCTAAGTCGTAGGAGGATTCAAATATCAATTGGGGCCACCGTGATTTGTGGCAATTCGATCACTTCTTCGACGGGAAGATCGTCTTCCAATCGTCCTGCATGCTCACAACGGTCCAGCCGCGTTGTGGTGCTTCTTTCAACGCTTCGATCAATTTGCCACTGCTCTTGGGCTTGGCATCGTAGGCGTATTCACGCTCGTCATCAGTATGGTGGATGATCATACCGAAGCTGGGGCGTGGATTGTTGATGGTCGTGTATTGAAGCATCGCCAGGTCGCCATCGGAGTTTCCAAAACAGGCGATGGGCCGTCGGCCGATGAACTGGTGAATACCGACCGGCTTGCCTTCCTTGTCATCCACAAACAGATAGTCGAGCGTCTTCACCAGGACCGGGCCGGTTTCGCGCAACTCGAACTTCGTTCGCGCGGTCGAGCCGATAACTTGCTCGGGTGGGATGCCGTAGACACGCTCCGCCCATACCCTCATGAAGTCCGCGCCGCCACCGGATACGATGAACGTCTTGAAGCCCTTCGCCCTCAGGTAACGCAATAGTTCCTGCATCGGCTGGTAGGCGAGTTGGTCGTAGAGTTGGTTGAATCTTGGATGCCTGGCTGATGCGAGCCAAGCTTCGACGCTCGACCTGAACTCGTCGGTCGTCATCCCGGCATGGGTCAATGCAGTGATTCGCATCAAGCCGTCGTGATGATCGCCTTCCAAGAGCTTTGCGAAGTCTCCGGTCAGGGCAGCGTTTACCATCGGATCATCGGCCAGTTTGGGTTCCTTCGTCGCTCTGCGTTTCAATTCATCGAAAACGTATGCGACCTGAAATGGAACCGGATTCTCTGGCCAAAGCGTGCCATCGTTATCGAACACTGCTATGCGCTCGTCGACCGGTACGAAGTCCTTGCCGCCTTGCGTTGTGACCTTCGCTACGAACTCGACAACGGCTTGCTTGGCCTTTCCCTCGTTCCAAGTAGGCAACGGGTCGGCGGCCGTGTTCACCTTTTCCAATTCGTCAGCGCACACGAACGACTGGGTGGAATACGCCTCCGACAAGTCAAACGCAGTTAACCACCCCAGTAACCAGCCGACGGCGAGCACTGCAGCGTTGCATCGAATCGCGTGTTTCATTTTGTCTTCGTTGTGCAAGGGGGTGCAACAAAGCAGTGGGAATAAAACTGTCCTGTTGGTTCAACGACAATTTTGTTCATTTGGTCAGCTCAAACGTTAACTTTTTCGATCCCACAGGTAATCGCAAAAGGAGTTTAGTAATCCGGCGATACTATTCCCAACGCAAGACTGAGGGCCGAAAACCGTGGGCTAGCGCCCAGCGGCTGATCAGCCGCAAGCGCGCTAGCGTCCGGTTTAGCCCGACTTAAGACCGACGCCTGGCGTTTCACAATGAAACAAGGAGCCGCATCGGGATGGAACCCATGCGGCTGGAGGCATTGAGTCGGCGCGGGCTACTTGCCTTCAGCGCCCATGTTCTTGATCTGCTTCTCTAAAGATTGAAGGCTCCAATCGCCCGGGGTTTGGCTGGGTGGGTAATCCTTCAAGGTCAGCAGGAACCTGCTGGCAACTGCTTGCATCGGTCCGAGCACATAAGCTCGGTCGATCACCCAATCGTGGTACGTGTTCGAGTTCTCCTGTGCGCGTTCGAAAGGATCGCGTCGAAGGTTGAACAGCAGGGGCAATCGCAACTCGATAAAGGGTTCGCGCCATACCTGTAGCTGTTTAGCGCGGTTCTCAAGATAGACGGCCTTCCAGTCGTTGACGCGGATCGCAACGATTTCGCCAGCGTCATTGACGTAGATGAACTCGCTACGAGGTGACTTTTCGGACTTACCACTGAGGTAATCCATTAAGTTGTATCCATCGAGATAGTTCTTGTATTTGCGACCGTTTAATTCCACGCCTTTGAGGAGTTTCTCCTTGATGTCGGGTGCGCCTGCAGCTGCGGCAAAGGTCGGAAGCCAGTCCTCATGAGCGACGATGCCGTTCAATGTAACACCTGCGGTGAAATGGCCTGGCCATTTGACGAAGCATGGCGCGCGAAAGGCTCCTTCCCAATTGGAGTTCTTTTCGCCGCGGAAAGGCATGGTGCCGGCATCGGGCCACGTGTTGTAGTGCGGGCCGTTGTCGGTCGAATACTGGACGATGGTGTTGTCAGCCAAGCCGAGGTCATCGATGAGCTTGAGCAACTCGCCGACGTGACCGTCGTGTTCGATCATGCCATCGGTGTATTCGTCGTTACCGGGATGACGGTTCTCCTTCTTTACGTGCGTTCGGAAGTGCATGCGCGTCCCGTTCCACCAGCAGAAAAAGGGCGTCCCAGCGGCGTGATGACGTTTGATAAAGTCCTTGGCAGCTGCGAGTGACTCTTCGTCGATAGTCTCCATGCGTTTCTTGGTCAAAGGGCCTGTGTTTTCGATGGTCTGGCCGCCCTTGCCATCTGCCTTGCACTTCAGCACACCGCGCGGGCCAAAGACCTCGCGGAAGGTCTTGCCATTGGCCAGCTTCATGTTCGCCG
>JADLDX010000048.1 GCA_020846515.1 Pirellulaceae bacterium | reverse complement strand
TTCAGGCGGAACTAGCGCGTGCCAATCTCTGGTGCGATCAGGCATGCGACAAATGGTATGGCGAACGTCGTCGACGCGACCAGCACTTCGGTACGGCCATCGCTACTGGTCAGAGGCAGGCAGAGGGTGCGTCCGATTTGTTAACCAAGCTACTCGAGCGTCCGATCGCGGAAGTACCAGCCATAGCACGTGCGACGGCGCTGCAGACACTTTCCCAGATCGATCCGGCCGCAGCCGGCCACTTATCGACAACCCTGGTCAAAGATCCCCATCCCTTGGTGCGATCGGCCGCTTGTGAGGCGCTGATGGGGCACACTAGTATTGGACAAAGCGCAAACGTGCTGGCCAGCGCGTTGCAAGATCCCATTCGCGTGGTGAGAACGTCGGCGGCCCGTAACCTGATGCAGTTTCCCGTTGACCAACATCCGCCAGCCACGGCGCCAAAACTTCGGCAAGCTGTAACTGAGTTGATCGAGGGCTTGCAGAACGATAGTGACCGCGCAGGAGCGCACTTGTCATTGGCCGTTATGGCTGAACAAGACGGACGTGTTCAAGCCGCGATCGACCATTATCGAGATGCCATTCGCGTGGAGCCAAAGGTTACCGGCGCGCGTTCCAATTTAGCCGCTCTACTTGAGCGGAATCTGAGTCAGCAGAATGGCGATGCGCGGGATCCAGAGTCACCAGTCGTCCAAGAGATTGCTGGACTGCGCAAAGTCGAGCTGGAGTTATTGGCGCGCGATGTTCGGCTCCTGCCGTCTGCCGCCAGTCTGCAGTATCGATATGCCTTGGCATTGTATGTGGATGGGCAGAAGGAGAAAGCGCTTGAGCATCTGTTAAATGCTGCCCAGCGCGAGCCGATGAACTTTGAGTATGTCCAGGGCGTGACGCTGATGTATAAATCGATGTCTCAGTGGGATAAGGCTCAAGCATGGGGACAGAAGTTGCTGGACATCGCACCGTCTTCGCAGGAGTCGACTGTCCGCGCGATCCTTAGCGAGATCCAGCGGCAAGTGCCTTAACCAGAGGTCTGGCCGCTCGCTGTGCAAACGTGTGGCAACTTGTGGCAACGCGGCATATTGCAATCGATGCTACGTTGGCAGACTATCCAAGTACTTTTTGGCGCGGTTGATTTCGGCGGTCACTTCGGCTGGCGTTTCGAGGATTGGAATACCGCGCGGTACGGGGTGCATAAAGATCTCGACCCAACCGGCATACTCGATGCTGGCGAGCGCTTTCCAAAGCGGGGCGAAGTCTAACGTTCCTCGCCCGGGCATTTGTAAGAGTTCGCGTTCTTTCGGCAGCTTGACCATACAACCATCGCCATGCTGCCAGGCATAAAACATCGCTAGCGAATCCCGCAACTCACTGATCAGCGAACTGAGCAACTGTGTGTCTTGCGGTAGATGATAAGGGGCCATGGCGATCGCCAAATGGGGCGATGGCGATAGTTCGGCCAGATAGCGCAAGGAGTCGGCCGAGTCGATCAGGTTCTTGGCATGATTCTCAATCGCGATGGTCACCCCTGTCTGCTCGGCGACCGCCAGGTGCGGCTTTAGCTTTTCGATGAACTGTGCGACGGCCTGTTTCAGCTCAGCACCCTTCAGCCCGACTGGTCCCTCACCACCGGTAATGATCGTACTGCAGCCCAGACGCTGCGCCATGCGCATTTCGTCTTGCAAGCCAAACGGCCCCAATTTGTACTGCGTGATGCAACCTAAACGCACTTTGTGTTTTTCCAGCAGCGCAAGGAAGCGTTCTTCACCCAAACCATCCAACTGTTCGCGTTGGTTGCCATGAGGTTTGGGCCAAATATCCAGTGCATTTGAGCCACACTTTGCAACCTCGGGCAAGATGTCGCCCAGGTAGACGCCTCCGTACATGCAGGAGCCAACGATATAGTTCGGTTGCCACTTGGCAAACTTCGGTGACGCGGCGAGTGTCTGGGAGTGGGCCGCGTGGTTGACGATGCAGGCGGTCGCTGAAGCGGTCACCGTTTGCAAGAAAGTTCTACGTTGCATAGTGAATGGATGTCGTAGGGTTTGGGGGACTGTACGAGTGATATTGTAGTAGGAACTGGTGGGAAACTGTCGCGGCGGCCCTCGAAAATAGGCGTCGCTCGTAAATTGGGTGGCCCTGGTAAACCTTGTGGCCATGGGTTGGAATCACGACTTTTACTGCCTGCTTTGCCGATAATCAGGGTGTCGACGATTACCACTGTTCGTGCGACACGAGGACAGAGCGCTTTGGCAAAGCAGGGAATGCTTATAGGCGAAGGATTCGCCTGCCAGAGAAGCGCGACTTTATTGGCCGGAAGCAAGGATGCTTCTTACCGATAGATGCTCGTTTGCAGTTCTTCCCCTCAGGAACTGTGAGATCTGTTTTTCCGGCGGAGTGACATGGAAGTTACAACGTCGGTGTCAGTGGGCGGTCGCCAGTGGGTCGTGGCCGCTCAATGGGTCAATAACCTTAAGCAGGGGAGCTTGCGTAGCTATGAGCCGCTTGAATTGGTTTCAACGGTTCTATTGGCAGAAGTTGGCCAAGCCTGTAGCAGAACGCGAGCTATTTCGTGCTCTGCTCTCGCAACCAATTTCTTCAGTGCTTGAGATTGGAGTGGGCAGTGGCGAGCGCATGAAGCGGATCGTCCAGTTGGCTCAACTCAAGCCTGATGTCCAGCAACTGCGCTACGTGGGCGTAGATGGATTTGAATCAGCCAAGGATGGCGCGGTTCACCTCACGCTCAAGCAAGCACACCAGCAAGCCACGTCATTGGGGCTGCGCGCCAATCTGATTCCAGGTGACTTGCAATCCGCCGTACCGCGCGTGGCCCACAAGATTGGTGCTAGCGACCTGATAATCGTCGACGGTCAATTCGATCCGAGTTCGCCACTATCGGGCGTCGTAGGCCAGTGGCTATTCCACATTGCGCACGACCAATCGCTGATCTTAGCTAGCAACCACACCGGTGGCCCGTTGGTCCGCGTCGCAATGCCAGCTCAAACTGCACATCGCGCCGCCGCCTGAAAAAGGGGTCAGGTCTATTTTTCGTCTTGGTTTCTTGAACTCAGTTTGGCGCTGGTGTGGGGAAAACCGGGCTAACGCCCTGCGGCTAATTTCACGCGTGGGGAAAACCGGGGCTAACGCCCTGCGGCTGATTGCCTGTGGTTGGTTACAACAACCGGGGCTAACGCCGGCTAACGCCCTGCGGCTAATTTCGCGCGAAAAAATAGACCTGACCCCTTTTATTTGCCGGTCCATTGGCGGAGCATGTCGTCGATGCTGCCGCGAACGGCATCGACACCGCTACCGTTCTGTAGGGCCTGGTTTTTCGATGTGACGATGGCTGCGGCCAGCGATGGATGTTGCTGCCAATCCTGCAACGAAAACGATCGAATGTCGTGGTATGGTATCTCCAACTTGGCGGCCACTTTGGGTACCAGGTGAAAATTGTCCTTAGACCGGACGATGTAATAGTTCATCGTGATCATCAGGCCCACGGCACCACACAGCACGCCTAGAAAAAAACTAGATAGTCGCGACATTCTCGCCGTTCTCCTGCCAAAATCCCATTCGCGTTCGACATACTTGACCGGCCAATACTTGATCAGTCAGCTGGACCAGTCGCTGTGGCTTCTGTTTAGCTTCGGTTGGTAGGTGGACGCAACATCAGTCTGGCGTGCTAGTATTGCGCAATCTATGCTACGGGAATTCTCGCAATCCCATCCTTAGGAATTTTCGTCGTGGCCACTGTCCTTAATCGAGTTTTCTGGTTCTTGGCCAAACTCTGTTTGCGACTGCGATATCGAGTCAAGCTGCACGGCGTGGACCAGTTAAAAGATCTTTCTGGCCCCACACTCGTTTTGCCCAACCATCCAGGTTATGTCGACCCGGCGATTGTTTTGTCCCATATTCGGCTGCACCAACCACTGCGGCCGCTGGTATTTGCGGGCACTTATCGCATGCCGTTGTTGCGACCGCTGATGAGCCTGGTTAGGGCTTTTGAAGTTCCCGATCTGTCCTCGGCCAGTCGGGACGCTCAGACGCGGACGATTGAAATGATTGATTCGGTCGTGAATCGTCTGCAGGCGGGAGATTGCTTTTTGATCTATCCGTCTGGACGTTTGCAACGCGGTAATTTGGAAATCATCGGCGCCGCGCGGGCCGTGCACGACATCGTCGTTCGCGCGCCGCAGGCCAATATTGTCCTGGTGCGCACACGTGGTGTTTGGGGCAGCAAATTCAGTTGTGCAGCCAACGGCACAGTCCCCAATCTGGCCGCTGCCGCGCGCTCCGCTCTCGGGTGGTTGATAGCCAGTTTCGGTTTCTTTTTACCGCGACGGCCGGTGGAATTGACCATCGAGGTCATGCCGCGCCAGGACCTGCCGCTGAGCTCGCGCGATCAATTTAATGCCTTTCTGGAGCAGTGGTACAACATCGACGGTGGTCAACTGCCGTTGTTCGTGCGTTATCACCATTTGTTCGGTCCTGGTGAAGGCGACTACCGCGCTTTAGCCAACGGTGCCGCTATCGATCTGACCAAGATTAAACCCAAGACGATCGAGCAAGTGAATCAGCTGCTGCAAACGCATCTTAAACGCGAACTGACCACGGACGAGTTGCAGCCTGCCGTGACGTTAGAGTCCCTGGGAATGGACAGTTTGGATCGCATGGATTTTGTCTTGCGAGTCGAACAGCAGTTTGGCTTTCGCAGCAATCAAGTACTGACTACCGTCGGTGGGTTATGGGCACTGGCTGAGGGTCAGTTGGCCGGCGGTCCGAAGGAAGCATTGGTGGTGCCACCGGCTTGGTTCAATGAGCCCTCGGTCAAGCAAAGCAATTTCGAACCGCTGGCCGATACAATTGGACTGGCCATGGTGCGCCGAATGTTGGCCCAGCCTAATGACATCGCCTTGGCCGATCGCATTAGCAGTGTGCTGAATAATCGTCGCTACCTGGTAGGAGCGGCAGTGCTCGCCGACCAATTGAAGAAATTGCCTGGCCAACGTTTGGGCATCATGTTGCCGGCTTCGGTTGCCGCGGACGTAGCGTTCTACGCGGCACACCTGGCCGGCAAAACGCCAGTCATGCTCAACTGGACCACGGGTCCGGCCGGTTTGGCCCACGCGGTTTCAATCACCGAGTCCCAATACGTCTTGACCTCGGAAAAGTTAGTCGATCGACTCGATATGAAAATTGTCGGTGCTCAATACGTGTTTCTGGAAACGTTGCGCGGCCAGATCTCGCGCTGGGATAAAGTGAGCAAACTTCTGGCCAGTTACCTCGCACCAAATTCCTTTACCAAGTTGGTCAGTCAAGCCAAGCCCACCGATACGGCCGTTTTCTTGTTTACCTCTGGATCGGAGTCACTACCGAAAACCGTACCGCTGACGCACGAAAACTTGCTGACCAATGTGTGTGACTCGCTGGATGTCTTGACACCCACTGCCGAGGATCGACTGCTCGGTTTTCTGCCGCCATTTCATAGCTTTGGCTTAACAGGCAACGTGATATTGCCGGCCGTATGCAGCATTCGCTGTGTGCGTTTCGCCGATCCAACGGACTCTCGCGGTCTGGTAGCCACGATCGAGGCCTATCGACCTACGTTATTGTTTACCACACCGACGTTTCTCAGTTTCATCATGGCGGCATGTCAAGGCACGGAGTTGTCCGAACTGCGCGTGATTGTAACGGGTGCCGAACGTTGTCCGGAAAATGTGTTTGAACAGTGTCGGCGTCTTGCCCCGAAAGCCGTCATCCTGGAAGGTTACGGTATCACCGAATGCTCACCGGTCGTAGCCGCTAATCGACCGCTGGACAGTAGGAGTGGCACCGTCGGTAAACCGCTACGCAGCGTCCAGACCTGCATCGTCAATCTGGAAACTCATCAACCTGTAGGCCAAGGTGAGACCGGTATGCTGCTGGTCCGCGGACCATCCATTTTCGGTGGCTATTATAAATTCGACGGGCCTTCCCCGTTCCTCGATGTCGACGGCCAGCAGTGGTATCAGACGGGCGACTTGGTCTCGATGGATCACGATGGCTTTATCACCTTTCAAGGTCGTTTGAAACGTTTCTTGAAAGCCGGCGGTGAAATGATTTCTCTGCCAGCGCTTGAAGAGCCGTTTCAAAAACTATTCCCGGCCTCCGAACAGGGCCCGCGCATTGCCGTGGAAGGCATCGAGACGGAAGACGGTCGGCACATTACGTTATTCACTACGTTTGAATACTCGCTACGCGAAGCCGCCCAGGTCTTGCACTCCGCTGGTTTCACCGGCGTCATGCGATTGGATGAAGTCAAGCAGATTCCCTGCATCCCTGTCTTGGGTACTGGCAAGACCGATTACAAAGAACTTCGCAAATTGGTCGACGCCAAATAGCCAACGTCCGTTCGCGAATGCGCTCGTAGCCACCCGCTGCCAAGCGGTGGAAAATCACCTGAAGCGCTTCCACCGTCTGGCGACAGTGGCTACATCAGCTCAAACGCTTCCACCGTCTGGCGACGGTGGCTACGGAGTGGCCTGTTGTTTTTCGAGGCTTAAGCCAATTACTTTACGCGTAAATCAATTGTTGCCATTGCGACACTCAGCATCGTAGGCTTGTTTCTCAAACGGGTTATCGCGATAGGCATCGCGACCGTATATCCAAAGCCAGGCAGAGCACAATAGGTAAGCTGGCCCCATCAAGGGTCCCCAGCGTTCAAATTGCCGCACGTGAATGCGTTCATGAAAAGCGCAGTCATCCAAGCCGGCCGCGGTCTGGCCAATAATCACATGGCCGAGCGTCATGCCCTGCGTGTAGGGGCCGGGCGGCAAGTGACGCACGACCCATTGCGTCCATCCGCCATAGAACTCCAGGGCACCATCGCGTAGTCGACCGCGACCGCCACTGGCCAAGCCAATCAGGCCGATCGTCAGGCCCATGAAACTGTAGGGGCTGGCCCACAGGATCAGGAAAAATTTTAGCAGCCATCTGGCCCAAATCATCAACAGGTGCCTTCCACAAGACTATGCTAATCGAATCTCCACTCCTGCTGCGCAGGTTGGGGCTAGCTCACCCAGGTTCTAGACGCTTCGAAATTTTCTTTCGCGGCATCTCTGCACCGCGGACGACTGCCCCTTCGCTGATATCGGCCCCCGGCTCGCTAACCCAAACAGGAACACAAGCATGACTGATTCCCAATCGTCCAACACACGCATTAGCAGACGTCAGTTTGGCACCGTGGCCGCCGCAGGTGGTGTGGCTGCGCTGGGCTACTGGCCACGACAATCTTTCGGTCACAGCCGAACATTACGCGTCGCCTTTATCGGTGTCGGCGGCCGCGGCGGCCATAACCTCAATGTTATCTCAAAGCAGAAAGAGGTCGAGGTAGTGGCCTTGTGCGATGTCAACGGACGCAACCTGGCCAATGCCCAAAAGAATCATCCCAACGCGCGGAGCTTCAGCGATTTCCGGGCCCTCTACAGCGACTTGAAGGACTATGACGCGGTCGTGGTCAGTACGACTGAACATACGCATGCCTACGCGACACTGCCCGCACTTAACAATGGCAAGCATGTGTATTGCGAAAAGCCACTCACACAAAACGTCGCCGAAGCCAGGCTGATCACCCAAGCGGCTGCCAAGGCAGGGGTCGTGACTCAAATGGGTACGCAGATCCATGCCGAGCCCAACTATCATCGCGTGGTCGAACTGATCCAAAGCGGCGCCATCGGCAACGTGACCGAAGCCCATGTGTGGGTCGGTCGAGCTTGGGGACTGCAGAGCGAAGCTGAGGCTAAAGCCAATAAAGACATCGTGTATGTCACCGAGCGACCGACCGAAGCGCAAACGCCACCCGACTATCTCAACTGGGATCTATGGCTGGGACCAGCGCCAGAGCGTCCGTATCACGAAGTTTATTTCCCAGGTCCCAAATGGTATCGCTGGTGGGATTTCGGAAACGGCACCATGT
>JADLDX010000047.1 GCA_020846515.1 Pirellulaceae bacterium | reverse complement strand
TATCTCAGGTGCAAAGGCAATCAAGCGATCGTAGGCCGAGCCGGGTAGCAAACGCACGCCAGGTTCACGCTGAAAGTTCAAGCCATCACTTGAGACGCAACTGATAATTCCCAGCCCGCGTTGGACACAATAAAGTCGACATCGTCCGTCGTCCAGATGCAGGATGCGCGGTGCAGAGTAATTGTGTCCGTCGGTCTGCCAACGCACCCCAGGCTCCAGACTCCACGTGCTACCCAGATCTTGAGAGATAGCGCTGCGAATCGAATTAGTCGTGGCTTGTGTACCAGGGCAACATTCGTAATACATCCGCCAAAGCTCACCACTGCCGACGGGCACAACGTCCGAAGAGACCACTCGGTAATCACCTGCGCCACCGGCTTGCGGCGAAAGGCGCACGCCTGGCTCTGGGCTCCAGGTTAAGCCGTCGACCGACGAGGCACTCATGATCCGCGAGGCAGCCTGATCATAGTCCACTGCTCCCATGGGATATCCATCGCGAGGAAAAATCTGCGTATAGAACATACGATAACCGCCACCAGGCAAAGCGATCACGCGCGGAGAGACAGCTCCAAAGATGCCGGTGCGCTCCGCCGACGAAGCGCGCCAATCCATGGCCTGAAATGCTACGTCACCGTTGGACGCAATAAACTGGGCAGCACTGTCTGGGGCGGCATCCACCGCGATATTAGCGTCTTTCAGCCACCGACGACCGGGATCGGCAGCGACCGTATGGATCAGCGGCGATGCGGCGGCGGATTGGGAAAGGTCGATCATGGGCTACCCACCAGGGAGCAATGCTGTTCCGTTTTCTAAGCGCGAGGACGCATTGACTTGGCTTAAGGTTTTTGCACCAGTCCGAATTCTTGATGCTGAGCTTGAGCGGATTGCATGTAGCGTTCATAGGCGGCTTCATCTCGGGTGCAAGACTGGCCTTTTAAGACCAAAGCAAAGGAGCGTCGGTGACGCGTGCTGGACATGTTCGCATCCGCGCGATGGATAGTCATACCATGATGTGCCACGGCGTCCCCCGGTTGCAGCGGCACCGGTACTTCGCGCGTAAAATCGTCGGGTCTGTAATCGACGATGCCTTGCGAGAACCCCAGGATCTTCGACTTGGCATGTGTGCGATAGCCCTGGAGATGCGAACCGTCGACGTAACGCAAGCATCCATTTTCCGCATCCGTGGCATCCAAAGCCAGCCAGATCGTGACCACGTTGGAGGGCTTGAGGCAAAAATAAAAATTGTCTTGATGGGGAGGTGTCACGTGATTGGTGCCGGGTGGCTTATTAAACCACTCAGGCTGGTCGCAGATAACTGGTTCACCCACGAGTGCTTCCGCCAACGCGTGCCACTTGGGGTGCTGAGCATAATTAAGAAAGTACTCATCGCAGCCCATACGTTGCATTTGTTTGAGCGTCTCGGGACGCGCACGATCTTGGTAGAACGCATCCGCGTCTGGCAAGCCCGGCACCACATCACGTATGTAACGCTCCAGGTTCTCTCGCAATTCCGCTAGTTCTTCCGAGTTTAGGAACTGCCGGAGGATAACGAAGCCGTGTTTGTCGTAATCGGCTTTGGCTGCGGTAAAGGTCATTGCGTTGGTCTCGCGAAGATGCGTGGTGCTCATGTACTTATCCCGTTAAGTGAGTGGTCTTGGATCTAGGCACAATCAAACCGGCCACGGCACTTGCCAGGCAGCCGACGGTAATACCCACCAGCAGCGAACAAGGAATGATCCACACGAAACTGATCTGGATGGGCAAGCTTAACTCTTTGGAGTAGGCAATCAATATGGCCGTCGCAGCACTCAGCAGCAACCCACACCAGGCGCCAATCGCATTGGCCCAAGGCACAAACAGAGCCAAGAAAAACAGCACGAACAGCGGAGCCGTTAGTAGATTAATCAGTTTAAAGCAGCGTTCGATCAGATTGCCAACAAACAGTAGATTTAACATGCTGACCGCGATAGCCACCAAGGCGATGATCCAGGTCAGCCATTTTAACCGTCTGACCGTCGCACGTTCATCGTCGGTACGTGCCGACAAAAAATCGCGTTCTAAAACGGCACAGGCTGAATTCACTCCCGAGGATAGGCTGGATAATGCGGCCGACAAAATCGCGGCTAATACCAGACCAGACAATCCAGATGGCATTTCGGTCATGATGAATTTCGGGAACAACTGGTCACCGATCGATGCGATAGTTTGTCCCGCTGCCAACTCTGGTGGATGGGCTGTGTAAAACCCCAACAGCGCAACGCCGGTTAGACCCAACAGCAGCGTGACTGTGCCATCGGTGATCTGCGATACGAACAATGTTTTGCGAGCCGCCGCAGGATCGCGAGTCGATAGAAATCTCTGAATCGACATCTGGTCCGAACCGTTGGTGCATACGTACCACAAGGTAACCGAAATCATCAACATACCGAACGAGACCCGTACATTGGGATCGATTCCCCAGTGAGGTGTTTGCCAATGTTCCGGCCAAACTTGCGGCCACCAGGCACTCACCCCGCCTAACTTGATCGTGATGACCGATAACGTAACAATGGCACCGGCGAGCATCGTCACTGACTGAATCGCATCGGTCATTACAACCGCCTTAACGCCGCCTATTGACGCATACAAAGCCGTCAATAGTCCCAGGGAGATGCAAATGGCGGCGGTCCAACTTGGATCCAGTCCCAGCAGTGGGATCAAAACAACCCGGCTCGTGGCAAACAAGATGGTCGCCATCCATCCCAAACGCAACAGCAGAAATACCCCGGCACCAGCCATGCGAATGCTCGTACCCAGTCGCGACTCGAGAAGTTCATAAGCGCTGGTTACCGGTTGTCGCATCAACAAAGGGATCAGTCCGTAACCAACGATCACAAATATCAATGGAAAAGCGGCGACTTGCGTGACCATCATCGGGCCATGAGCCAGCATCTCACCTGGATTGCCCAAGTAGGAAAGAGTACTGACAAGCGTGGCGAACAATGACAGGCCTAGCGCGATTGGCGACAAGCGTCGGCCGCCGAGCAAGTAATCGTCGGCCGTTTTATTTTGCCGTGAATAATAGACGCCTACGCCGACCATCAGCACTGCATAAGCTACCAGCACCAGCAGATCGACATATGTCACGGCAGATTTCTCCCAGTGTCGAAACAGGTCCAAAAAATGGTCCGCGTGAAGTACTCTCCACACATGTCGATGTCAAAGATAGTATTATCTCAATCTGGGCGTCGCAAGCTGACGCACACAACCAACGCTGACATTCCTGACCATTCCTGCCCTGTTTTGTCAATTCCTGCCCAGATACCGACCAGGCCCGAACGAGACGCTGGCTAGTTCCTGACGAAAGTCCAGGCTAGGTCCCTGATAAAAATCTTGGACTAGACTCGGCTCGGGTTCGGTGCATTTCACTTGTTGACCATCCGTAATTGTTCCAGTCGTCCACTTCAATAGCGACATGGCCTTCTGAAAGGACTTTACGTGTTCTCTATCCATTCATCAACGCGTAACTTCAAGGGTTTAAGCGTGACCAAATTGCTAGTAGCACGGTTTCTAGCAGCGCCGTTACTAGCGGCGCTGTTATTGGCGCCTCGTGTAATAAAGGTGCGGTGGTTGTCGGCTCGGTTGATTATGGCTGGTTTGATCTGCACGAGCACACTTTGGTCTAATTCTGCTGACTGTTTGGCCCAGGCGAAGGTCCTGGAACTGGGCCAGCATCGCGAACTGTTCGTCGACAGCTATCTCATTGACAAAATGGATCGCGTACAACGACAGCTGCATGAACCCAGAGACGAAGGCAATGTCTTTAAGTTTGATAAGCCGTGGGAAGGGGTGCATTGCGGCTACTGCACTATGTTGCAGGATGGTTCGAAAATGCGCGTGTACTATCGCGGCATGCCACTTGGAACATTGGATGGCACTAATGGTGAGGTCACCTGTGTGGCTGAGTCAGAGGATGGCATCCACTGGACTCGGCCTGAATTGAATCTTTTTGAAGTAGGTGGTTCCAAAGCCAACAATGTGGTTTGGGCGAATGACGCACCTTACTCTCACAACTTCAGCCCTTTCATCGATACTCGTCCTGATTGCCCGCGTGAGCAGCGTTATAAAGCGCTTAGTGGCTTGGATACGACCGGCCTGGTGGCCTTTGCATCGCCCGATGGCTTGCACTGGACCAAGATGCGCACGGCTGCCGTTGTACCAAAAAAAGCACCGTTTAAGTTCAGTTGGATGTTTGATTCGCAGAACGTAGCTTTTTGGTCAGCCTCAGAAAAGAAGTACGTGTGCTATTTTCGAATTTGGAATGGAGTGCGACGCATTGCACGCTGCGAGAGCCAGGACTTTTTGAACTGGAGTGAGCCTGTGCTGATGGAGTATGAAACCGACGGCCGACCATCGCCGATCGAGGAGTTGTACACCAATCAAACCTCGCCCTACTTTCGCGCTCCGCAGTTGTACGTAGCCATCGCCGCCCGTTTTGTACCTGGTCGTCAAGCGATTAGCGATGAAGAAGCGGCGGCCTTACAAGTCGCCAAGGGGTACCATAAAGATTTATCCGACGCGATCCTGATGACCACGCGCGGTGGGAATGTGTATGACCGTTCGTTTATGAGTTGCTTCATTCGGCCAGGTATTGGAGCTCGCAATTGGGTGTCACGCACGAATTACCCGGCCTTGGGCATCCTTCAGACCAGTCCCACGGAAATGTCGATCTATGCGAACCAGGACAATGCTCAGCCGACGGCTCACCTGCATCGCTACTCGCTGCGATTGGATGGTTTTGCGTCCGTTCATGCGGGCTACGACGGCGGGACTTTGCTAACCAAGTTATTCACGTTCGACGAATCTGAACGGTCCAACCAATTGGCCGCTGCCACAACAACTCCGCTGCATTTGCGGTTAAACTTTTCAACTTCGGCGGTGGGCTCCATTCGTGTGGAGGTCCAGAACCAGCATGGCCAGGCAATACCAGGCTTGGCAGCCAGTGATTGCGTCGAACTGATCGGTAACGAAGTGGATCGCACTGTGCGTTGGAAATCGGGCAGCGACTTGAGACAACTGCTCAAAGCGGCCGACTCCTCGCTGGCCGATAGTCTGCGAGTGGGCGATCGCACCGCCATTCGACTGCGTTTCGTCATGCAGGACGCGGATCTTTATGCACTACAAATCGCAGGAGCAAGCGATCAATGACCAGTCCAATGCATCATGTCTTAATCGTGGGAGTAGGCTCGATCGGCGAGCGACATCTGCGTTGTTTTTTGGGTACCGGTCGCGTCACGGCTTCCTTTGTCGAGATCAACCCATCGCTGCGAAAAACGATTGCCGATCGTTATAACGTCACCGGCTATGCGGACCTGGCCACGGCGCTGGCCACATCAGGACCACCGGTCACCGCCGCCGTTGTGGCTGCGCCAGCCAATTATCACATCGAACTGGCAACTCAATTGGCCGAGGCTCGAGTCCATCTGTTGATTGAAAAGCCACTGAGTACCAGCACTGACGGTATCGTTCGTCTGGCCAAGATCGTCGATGACCATAAATTGACTGCTGCGGTAGCTTATGTCTTGCGAGGTTATCCACTGATCGCTGCATTGCGCGAAAAACTGCATAGCGGCCAATTCGGTTCGCCTGTCGAAATTGTGGTCACCTGTGGTCAGAATTTTCCTACGTATCGTCCAGCGTATCGCGATACCTATTATCGTCACCATGCTACCGGTGGTGGTGCCATCCAAGACGCGCTGACGCATACACTTAATGCTGGTGAGTGGTTGGTGGGACCGATTGAACGTCTTGTGGCTGATGCGGCTCATCAACTGCTCGATGGAGTGGATGTTGAGGACACAACGCATGTCTTAACTCGTCATCGACCAATCGGCGGACTGCCAGGCAAATCGATCCTGGGGAGCTTTAGTCTCAATCAACATCAAGCTCCCAACGAAGTTACAATCACGGTTATCTGCGAACAGGGCACAGTGCGTTGCGAGTTTCACGAACGACGCTTGCGCTGGATGACCAAGCCCGATACGCCTTGGCAAGAGGAAGTTCTCGAGCCGATGGAGCGTGACACAGCCTTCATTACCCAAGCCAATTGTTTTCTGGACGCGATCGAAGGTCGACGTGCGCCGGTATGTACTCTGGCCGAAGGCTTGCAGACATTGCAAGTTAACCTGGCGGCGTTGGCCAGCGTGCAGGCCAGTAGTTGGCAGCAGGTGCCTGCATCCCCGATTTGAAAGTGTCGACACACTAAGCCGAGACCAATAAGAATGAGTGAGAATACACCAACTGCAAATCAATCACCCGCAGTGCCACCCACGGTGCCTCCCACTGTGCATGAGCTATTCAGTCTCAAAGGCAAGACCGCGCTGGTTACCGGAGGTTGTGGACATTTAGGGACAGCCATGTGTCACGCGCTGGCGGAAGTCGGCGCGTCGGTGATCGTTTCGAGCCGCGATGGAGCCCGCGCTCAAAAATTGGCCGCGGACTTACCAACCACCGAGACATCTCGACACTACGGTATCGAGTTGGATCATATGCAGCCCGACACGTTGCCAACCATCTTTAGCCAGGCAATTGCTCTGACAGGTCAAATTGATGTCCTGGTCAACAACGGTCAGGAACCGGTGACCGCCGACTGGACGAACGTGACCGCTGCGCAGTTTACACGGCAGTTGGAAAACATGACTGGCTACTTTGTGCTGTCCAGATTGCTGCGCGATCATGCGGTAGAACGTCAAGCACCAGCCAGTTTGGTTTTGCTTGGATCGATGTACGGTTTAGTCGCCTCTTATCCCGATGCGTACGAGAACGTGACGATGGCCAGTCCCGTGGCCTATCACGCGCTCAAGGGCGGTATCGTGCATATGACCAGACACCTGGCGGTCTACTGGGCCAAAGATCGCGTGCGCGTCAACTGTCTCAGCCCTGGGCCGTTTCCATCGTCGACCGTCTCGCCAGAACTGGTGAGACGTCTGTCAACCAAATCTCCCATGGGACGCATGGGGCATGCCACCGAACTCAAAGGTGCCATCGTCTTTCTGGCCTCTGAGGCCAGCAGCTATCTGACCGGTCAAAACCTGGTCGTCGATGGCGGCTGGACAGCCTGGTAGGAAAAAAGGGGTCAGGTCTATTTTCGGACAAGCTTCTGAGACGATTCGTCGTAGGGAAACAGACATATGCCCGCGTGCCTGTCAGATTATTCGTCACACGATCAACAGATTTGGGAAGAAGAGCTGGACGACTTCGTACCGGCTCGAGTGTTCGATGCGCATATCCACATGTTTCATCCGGATCATGTGCCCAACAGCCCGACCCCGATGTTTTGGAGCCTGGCGGATATGTCGACGCTGCGCAGTTGGGCGGAGCGTTTGTATCCTGGTCGTGAAATCCATTTTCTTGTGCTGGGCACGCCCACGCGTGGCATCGATGTCACGGCCCACAATCGCTGGTGTATCCAGCAGGTCAATCAAGATCCTTTGTCGCGCATGAATCGGTTGGTAACGCCGGCCTGTACACCTGAGCAAATCGCCCACGACGTTCATGAGTACGGTTTCATCGGCCTGAAGCCGTATCGCATCTTTTCAGTGACGGGCGATATCGCCGAATGCCGTATCCATGAATTTCTGACCCATCCTCAGTTGGAACTGGCCAATGAACTGGGGCTGTGGGTCACCATGCACTTGTCGCGCTTTCATGGTTGTGCTGATCAATGGAATCTGCGCGACTTGCACGAGTACACGCACCAACGGTATCCGAATATCAAGTGGATTCTAGCGCACTGCGCACGCAGTTTTACCTATTGGCCCATTCGACAAGCCATTGATCAACTGCGCGACATGCCGAACATCTGGTATGACGTCTCGGCTGTCACCGACGTTCGTCCGCTGATCACGCTGTTCTCGCGCGAAGACCGTCGACGCATCTTGTACGGATCGGATGGTGTGGACGCGACATTTTTCCATGGCCAGTATGCCGCCATGGGCCGCGCCTGGCAGTATGTCGACATAGATCGATTCCAATTGCAGTTTCCGCATTGCGATGGTCGACCCATCCTGGCGATCTACGAACAGTTGCTGTCGATGAAGCAAGCCGCCGAGATAGCCCAGTGGTCCAGTACAGACATCGAGAATCTCTTCTGGTGGAACTCGATCACAGCCTTCAATCTGCCTGTCGATGCAGCGCCTGGTGCTATTCATGGAGGCAGTCTAACAAGCGGCCAGTCAGCCAAATCAACGCTCAATCAAACCGCGAGCATTGAGAAGCCGACGATAGTTGGTTCACGCACGCAGGCCATGTATGCGCGAGCCAAGCAGATCATTCCTGGTGGCACGCAACTGCTGAGCAAGCGACCGGAGATGTTTGCGCCTGGGCTATGGCCAGCTTATGCCAGTTGGGCTGGTGGTTGTGAAGTCGTCGACTTGGATGGTCGACGCTATATCGACATGACCACCACGGGTATTGGTGCTTGTCTATTGGGCTATGCAGATCCCGATGTAACAGCAGCCGTGCAGCAGCGCATTGCCAACGGTTCTATGTCATCGCTGAATTCTGTCGAGGAATTGGAGCTGGCGGAACTGTTACTGCAACTTCATCCCTGGGCGGAGCAGGTGCGTTATGCGCGCACCGGCGGTGAGTCGATGGCGATCGCCGTTCGATTGGCCCGCGCCGCCACGGGACGCGACAAGATTGCCTTCTGTGGCTATCACGGTTGGTCAGATTGGTACCTGGCCGCCAACGTTAATGCCGAGCACTCAGCAGAGCACTCAACGTCCGACAGATTGCAAGGGCATTTGCTGCCCGGATTGGCACCTGCGGGTGTGCCGCGTGGCCTGGCAGGGACCGCCCTGCCCTTTCGTTACAATTGCTTGTCAGAGTTAGAAGCCCACGTGGCCCAGCACGGTGATGCGCTGGCTGCCGTCGTGATGGAACCCACGCGTTCGGCAGAGCCTGAGCCTGGGTTTCTGGAGGGCGTGCGCGACCTCTGCCATCGCTGCGGCGCTGTGCTGATCTTCGACGAAATATCATCTGGTTGGCGAATGCATCTAGGTGGCGTGCATCTAAAGTATGGTGTTGACCCGGATGTGAGCGTGTTTGCGAAAGCCATTGGCAATGGTCACCCCATGGCGGCGATTATTGGCCGTCGACGTGTGATGGATGCGGCCCAATCCTCGTTTATCTCGAGCACCTACTGGACCGAAGGCGTGGGACCCACCGCGGCATTGGCCACCATCGGCAAGCTCCGCGATGTCAACATTGCCAGTCACACTCACACCATCGGCGAACTCATGCGGCGTGGCTGGACGGCGCTGGGACATCGTTGTGGCGTGCCGGTGAAGACTGGCGGGCACGCAGCGCTGCTGCATTTGTCGTTTGACGTTCCACAGGCTGCAGAGCTGGGCACGCTGTACACCGCCCGGATGCTGAGCGTTGGCTACTTATGCGGGAGTGGATTTTACCCCAGCTTCGCTCACAAAGAGCAGCATGTGAAGGACTATATCTCGGCTGCTGAGCCCGTGTTCCATGAACTGGCTGAAACCATCCAGCGGGGTGATGTCATGCAGCGTTTGCAAGCCTTGAATGTCACTCCACGCCATACAGGTTTCACTCGCCTAACATAAGTTTTTTTTAGGCTCCAACGTTGCCGAGTTCGCTAGACGCTGGATGCCGCCGGTTCAGAGAATGCGATGAGATTTTAGTGCTGGCGACTTCGCCAATGCACTCAACGCTGTGAAGCATTTTAGAAGCGGAACGGCGCAAGCCGTCCGGTATGGCCCGGTAGTTATAGGAACCGGAGGGCTTGCGCCCAACCGCTACAAATGCGGGGTTTGACGAGCAAACATGCTTCACGGCGTTGCAATGCACTCCTTGCCTGTGAAAAAGTTTTGGGAAATGCATGGGCAGCTTTGGGTATGCTACTATAGGCGATCGACGTAAAGCGGAAGTGTGTCGTGCTGAGTAACCATTCACCCCTTGCGTCCAGTTGCCTGGACAATAGATGAAGCCATGCGATTTCTACCAGTCATGCTGACAGTCAAGCAGATGGCCCTGTGGCTATCGACGCCACTGCTAATGGCGTCACTGTTAATGACTTCACTGCTAATGACTTCACGGAGCGACGCAGTCGCCAATGAACCAGTCGAGCCTGCCAGCTACGTGCAGACGCAGAACGTGGTTTTCGCAGAAGTGCATGGTACGGGATTGTTGATGGATGTGTTTACTCCGGTTGGTGCACCGAACGGATTAGGCATCGTGGATATTGCCAGTGGGGCTTGGTATTCGGATCGCGGCAAGATTCGTGACCATACACTGGCTCAGATCTATGAGATTTTTTGTGCGCGAGGTTACGTTGTCTTCGCAGTGCGGCCGGGATCGAAGACGCGGTACACGGCGGCCGAGATGGATCAGCATGTCAAGCTGGCCATTCGTGCGATCAAGGATCGGGCTGCAGAGTACAAAATAGATGCAGGCAAGTTAGGCATGACTGGTGCGTCGGCTGGTGGTCACTTAGCGACGTTGGCTGCCTTGACTCCGTTGCCCAGTGAATCGCAATCCAAAAACAGTCTCGATCAGCACGATACGACTGTGGCGGCCGTGGCAGTATTTTTTCCGCCGACGGATTTTTTGGAATGGCGCGATGGCAAGATGGTTGATCTCAAGGTTTTGGCACCGCTATTGGGCGTAGCAGCCACACAAGCCAACGAGGGCGCGCTCAGCGGAAAAAGTGAGGCAGAGCTTTTGGAGATGGCCAAAGCGATTTCGCCGGTGCATCGTGTTGGCCAGCCTAAGATACCTTTTCTGATGATTCACGGTGATGCGGATCAGGTAGTGCCACTATCGCATTCGCAGAAGTTGGTGAAGGCCATTCAATCGGCCGGTGGTTCAGCGGAGCTGATTGTGAAAGAGGGCGGCGGCCATCCCTGGCTGACCTTACCCGTTGAGGTCGCCATCATGGCTGATTGGTTTGACAAGCGACTCAAGTAAGCCAGAGGCAGTACACATCAAAGATAGCGGGTTAGATATGCGGAACATTAGTACAACGATCCTTTTTTGGTTGACCAGTATGCTTCCACTGACCGGCGTTGAACCGCCAAGTACTCATGAACTTCCTGCTCAAACGCGTGAGCAGTGTTTGACGGTCTTGCGACAAGTCTTGACCGGACCAGAGTTTTGGCCGGCGATGCATGCGGCTGAAGCGCTGACCATCGCTGGTCATGGCCATGAGGTTGTGCCAGTGCTCGAAGAGAAGTTGTTGACCGACAACGACGCGCAGCATCGTTGTGGGCTGGCGCGCGAGATTGTCCGCACGGGCAAGCGCGATCCGCTGCCCATTTTATGGAACACTCTGGCCGACCCACAGTCCAATGGACGCGTGCATGCGGCGGAGAGTCTTTACAAAATTGCCGAAGTGGGTGATGGCAAACTTCTGCGCAGTTTCATGTTGGACACAAGCAATCCCAAACTGAGCATTATGTGCGCCGCGACATTGGGTCGAGCAGGCAATCAGCTGGCGATGCAAACCTTGCGTGGCTATCTCAAAGCGGAAGATCCTGAACTGCGTAAGCTGGCCGCTTGGGCGTTGGGATTGCTGGGTTCTGCGACCGACATACCCGCGATCCGGCAACTGTGTGACAACGAAAAAGAACCAGTTACGAAATCATTTTTTGTGAATGCCTTGGCTTGTTTAGGCGAAGCCCAAGCCCGCGAGGAAATGGCCAAAAACATCGATTCGGAAGATCCAGCCATTCGAACCTACGCAGCCGACTTTGCCACTTGGGCTCGTCACGTGGAGGCGGTTAAGGAGCATCGGCTGGCCGACTCGAATGTGGACGTGCGGGCGAGAACGGCTCAGGCTCTGTTAAGTTTCACGTTGCCGATTCAGAACCTCGGGCTGCCCGTCGCAGTGACACCACCGAACTTTCATCAAGATGTATTCGTGGCCTCGGACTCCCATCCACGCTACAGTGAAGGTTCGATCATCGTTCTCCGCGATGGCTCGCTGTTGTATGCGACCACGCGGTTTGTGGGCGGTGGTGCTGATCATGCTACCGCATCCATTGTGGCCAAGTCTTCCAAAGACGGTGGCAAGACTTGGGGACCGGAGCAAACCCTGCAGGAAAACATCGGCCAGCAAAATGTGATGTCCGTCTGCCTGCGTCGCTTGCCTAAGATGGATTCAACTAGCGGAACCAAGCGACCGGAGTTGACAGAGACTTCCCCGCTGGGCATGTTCTTCTTGGTCAAGAACAGTTCGACGGACCTTAAAGTTGTGCTGCGTATCTCCACCGACGAGGGCCGAAGTTTTCAACCGCCTATCGTTGTCACGTCGGGACCCGGATACCACGTGATGAACAATGATCGCGTCACCATGTTGGCTAGTGGCCGACTGGTATGCTCAGTTGCCTGGTCAGCGGACGTCTCGAATAACGGTCACTTTGTTTGCAGCTGTTTTCTTTCCGATGATGGTGGACTAACCTGGCGACAGAGTCAGGATAAAGTGGACCAACCCAAGCGCGGTGCGATGGAGCCCGAAGTCGTTGAATTGGCGACGGGCAAACTGCTCATGATTGTTCGCACGCAACTCGGCACGATTGCCACCTCCATGTCCGAGGATGGCGGGGATCATTGGTCCGCGCCTGGCCAATTATCGGTGCAGGCTCCAGAATCACCGGCCACAATTCGTACCATCCCATCGACCGGTGACTTGTTGCTGGTGTGGAACAATACTTTTGATAAATCGAAGGGGCATGGCGGCAATCGAAGTCCGTTAACGGCTGCGATCTCGCGAGACGCCGGCGTAACGTGGGAAAACATTCGCAATCTCGAAACAGACGCCGATCGCGCGTACGCTTACACGAGCGTCTTGTTTCACAAGGATCGCGTCTTATTCAGTTATTATGTTGGTGATGTTCAGACCGGCAAATATTCAAGCCGATTTCGCTCCTTGCCTGTAAGGTGGCTTTATGAAAAACAATAGTCAAATTTGGGTTCTACTGGCCATAGTCTGCATGCATGGTACGGTCGCTGTTGCCGAAGATTGGCCACAATTCCGCGGTCCAAATGCCAGCGGAGTTTCGAAGACTGACAAGCCTCTGCCGACCACTTTTTCTCAAGCCGAGAATCTACGGTGGTCCGCCAAGCTTGGTGATGGTATCGGCTCGCCCATTGTTGTGCAGGGTAAAGTCTATTGTACGGCGATGCTGAGCGAACAGAAGCTCGGGGTCTATGCGCTGGATGCGGTTACCGGCAAGCAACTTTGGTTAAGTGAGTTTGATACGGGCAAACTGCCACGCATCACGCCACCCAACAGTCACGCATCGTCAACTCCGGCCAGCGATGGCAAACGCGTTTACGTTCATTTCAGCACGCTGGGATTGCTCGCGCTGGACTGTGGAACTGGGAAAGTGGTTTGGAAACGGCCGTTGCCATTGCCGGCTTATCTAATGGATTGGGGCGCAGGCTCCTCTCCAATCGTCTACAAGGATATGGTCATCTTCAATCAAGACGATGATTTGGCCGCCGGGTTGTTTGCGGTGGATGCCGCCACAGGTGAAATACGTTGGCAAACCGAACGCAAGGATATGCTGGCAGGTTATGCCGTACCAGTGATCTGTGAGGCAGGTGATCGAACCGACTTGGTGATCGCAGGCAGCGGAAAACTAAAGGGTTATGACCCGGCTACCGGCAAGGAAATTTGGCATGCTAAAACTTTGATGCGCACGGTCATGACATCACCGGTGGTGCGTGATGGATTGATCTACTCCGCGGTGCAAAGCTACGGCGATGATTCCCGCAGACTCAAAGCCGCGCTGCTTGAGTGGCTCGATACGAATCAAGACGGAATTCTGGCACGCGATGAAGTTCCCAAGGAGTTTAGTGAGCGATTCGATCAATCGGACAAAGACAAAAACAAAGTCCTCGAAGGTCCGGAACTCGATACCGCCTTTCAATCGGCCGACAATATGGTCGGTGGTGGGAATACGATCCAAGCGGTTCGAGGCGGCGGAACGGGTGATGTCACCGACACGCATGTTGTCTGGAACTTGCACAATAAATC
>JADLDX010000046.1 GCA_020846515.1 Pirellulaceae bacterium | reverse complement strand
GCTCCTACACACACTTCTCGCTCGAGCAGATTTCGTAATCTGACTTCACCCCCGAAACATGGTCGCGATGCAGTCATGACGGCCTCCTTGCCACAAATTATTTGCTATTGATAAGTCGGCGGCATCCATCGCCGCTGCTCACTCCAAACCTACGGACATTCCATGCCGCAGTGAAGTTGCACCAGCGTGTCCCGAATAGCCAAAACTGTCAATACAAAAACATTCAAGTTCGACACTTCCTGACCTCACCCTACGAAATAAGTCAATGCTAGCTAAAGCATTGATCAAGCTATGTGAAAAATTCGCCTTTACGCGGAAGGCGTCGCATAGCACACTCCGCGCGGGTCAATAGACCGGTTTGCAGCCAGGCGCAGTCGACCAAACGTTTCTCTGCGTCGGATACGAACGGTACACAAGCCAGGTTTGTAGGCCCAATAAGCCAGATAAGCCAAATGGGGTTGAGGCAACGCTGTTCCAGCGTTACTCCGGTGAGATGCACAAGCAGATGGTGGCAAGTATGGGTAGATTCTTTTTGTCACGACCACGCGCCAGTTTTGAGTTACCGTTGCTCTCAGCGGTGATCATTGGCAGCGTGCTGACCTTGCTGTTTTACGGTCTATTGATCTATGGACCGCTGGACAATGCACTGCTCAAGCGCTACTGCTTGTGTCACGCGGTAGCCGAAGCGTCTGTGTGGCTGTTCTTCATTGCCGTCGTGGGCATGGCGATCAAAATGCAGCATGCATTCGCCCAGCGCCGTGTCACGCAAGTCGTTGGTCAAACTCTTGACAGATTGGTAGTCGAAGGCCAAGAGGTTCCGCGCAACCAACGTTCACTATGGTTGGAGGCGCATTGGTTGTCGTTGCCCGAGGCTTATCGTGAGAGTTGGATCGGTCGACGCGTCGCGGAGATCATCGAACGTCAGATAAAACGCGGCAAGCATAGTTTGCTGGAGACGGACATTCGCGATATGGCCGAAGCCGATGGCGATGCGCAGCATGACAGTTATGCGATTGTGCGTATCGTGTCTTGGGCCATGCCCATGTTGGGCTTCTTGGGCACGGTCATTGGTATTTCCGATACGCTTGGTCAACTGGACACCGAGTTATTGGCCAGTCAGTCACAGGCCGCGCTCAAACAAATGACCTCGGGTCTGTTCGTGGCCTTTGATACCACAGCTATCGCGCTGGTTTTAACCATCGTCGCCATCTTCGTGCAGTTCACGGTCAGCCGCTTCGAAACAAATCTGCTGTCGCGCATGGACGAGGTCGTGCGCGACAATCTCGTCGAATTCCTGGGTAGCGATGCGCGCCAGGCCGAACAAGACTTGTTGGCGCCGGTGCGTCAAATGGCCGACGACCTGGTCAGCGCGGTTCATCAATTGGTGGAGCAGCAAGCGACGCTTTGGTCGCGTTCGATCACGGAATCACAAAAGCAATGGGCTACCTGGTCTTCTGTCAGCAGCGATGCTCTGCGAACTGCGTTGTGCGAGTCACTGGATAAATCCCTGACACAACACGCGCAGCAGATCGAAAAAATTCAGCAGGAAGCTGGCCGTCAAGTCGATTCGCGCTGGCAGCAATGGCAGATCACGCTCAGCGATCAAGCACGCGTCATGCATGCCCAGCAAAAAGAGTTGGTACGACAAACCGAGTCCATCGATCGACTGGTTACCAGCACCTGCGACTTGAAGAAGGTCGAAGAGGCAGTGCGCGAGAGCTTTGGTGGCTTCCAACATATGGAACGACTGCGCGAGGCCACTCTGGGCATTAGCGAAATCGTGGCTGTTTTGGCCGGTAGTCTAGAACGTTCGGGAATCATCCGCGGCATGCCGGTGAAACCGCGGTCCGCCCGCAAGGTGGATGAGACGGATCCAGACCAGCAGAGGAAATCTGCATGAGCCGAAGCAAGCCACGCCGCGACACTTTATCGCCCAGCTTGTTTCCTTTCCTGGCGGTACTCCTGTGCACCGTCGGTGCGCTTGTACTGATTTTGGTTCTTGTCGTGGGCAAGTCGCAAGCCGCGGTCAAAGACGCGGTTGATACCCGGGCGGAACGCACCGCGCAACTACGAGTCCAGGTGGAATCGATTCGCGATTCATTCCGCGAAGATCGAGAAAAGATTCAGTTGGAGATCGAAAAGAAACGCATGAGCCTGCAGGCGCTCGAGCAGCAGACGATCGAACTGACCAAAGAACTCGAACAGCTCTCTAAAACCAGTGAACTGGTCGACAAACAGCTCACCGACGACGATTCGGTCGAGAAGATCGAAGCCGCCATGACGGAATTGCAGAAACAACTGCAAGAGGCCGCTGAGAAACTCAAGCAGAAACTGGAAAAGCCCACCGGCGAAAAACCTGTCTTCGCCATCATCCCTTTCGAAGGCACCAACCGCACCCATCGCCGACCGATCTACCTGGAGTGTCGCGCCGATGGAATTGTCATCCAACCCGAGGGTGTCGTTATTGCTTTAAAAGATATGCGGCCGCCGTATGGACCCGGCAATCCGCTGGATGCAGCCCTCAGGTCTGTTCGCAGCTATTATGCTCCCAAAGATGGCTCACTGAATTCCGCCGCGTACCCATTACTAGTCGTGCGTTCATCGGGTATCCGCACCTATGCCTTGGCCCGCCTGGCTATGGCCGGTTGGGATGATCAGTTCGGTTACGAATTGATCGAAGATGATATGGAGTTAGCGTTTCCCGAAGGCGAACCCGCCTTGGGTCGTGAGTTGGAACGCACCTTGGTCACCGCGCGCAATCGGCAAGCCGCCTTGGTGATGGCCATGCCGGGCCGCTATCGGCAAGCCTTAGAGGAACTGAACGAAGACGACATCACTTTCGAGGACGGCGAAGGCGGCTGGGGCGCAGACTCAGGACTGGGCAGTTCTGGTTCAGGCATGGGAACTGCCGCGGCACCGGGCAGCGCTGGCTCGGGATTGGGCAGTACAGAGGCAGGCTTTGAACCAGGCTCTGGGGCAACTGCTCGCTCATCATCAGGAGCAGGCAACAGTTCAACCGACAGACAACTGGCCGGTGGACGAGGTGGTTTTGCGTTTGCACCAGATGGTAGTCTAGGCACAGGTCGGTCAGAACCTGGTAGTCACGCCATCAATGGTGCCAATCCTGGCTCATCCGCTGGCACAGGCCTGCAAGGCTTTGCGACAGGCGGCGATACGCTCAGTTCGAGCGGTGGAGCAGATGGTCAGTCCGCCATGGGTAGGAACCAGACTCCCGGCTCCGCGCTTTCGCCAAACAATGGTCCGCAGTCGTTTGCCGAAGGCGCTTTCAGCGGCAATCAATACACGCGTTCCCCAGGTAGTGCAAGCGGTGCCCAAGGGCAGAACATGGCCAATCAACAAACCACTGGTCAATCCGGTGAAAGTGGCGGCCTGCAATCGGATCGCGAAGAAAATGGCCAATCTGCCAACACTGGGTCGACCAGCACATTTCGCGATGCGATGAACGCTGCCCGGTCCAAACAAACCGGCGAATCGACGTCGTCAGCCAACCTGAGTTCGTCGCGGGCTGAGTCGGGTCTGGGTGGCAGTCAGATGAACAGCGCTAACTCTGAGGGCTTTGGATCGTTGGGCGCAGGCAGCGCCGGCGAAATTAGCTCCGACACGGCCAGCCAAATGGCTGACATGTCGATCCGCCAGAACGATAAGAAGGAAAACGCTGAAGCCGTTGCAAAACGCAAAGGTCGCAACTGGGCCTGGTCGGCCGGTCCGCCTCGCGAAACAGCCATCGTACGCAACATCCGTATCACTTGCTACGAAGATCGATGGGTCGTCTTGCCCGACGCGGGCAGTCGAGACAAGCCCGTCACGATCATGTTGGACGTTTCATTGCAAGCCAGCGCGGAAGAACTCGCCAAAGTCGTAGCCAGTCGCGTCGATCGCTGGGGTTATGCACTCTCGAGCGGTTATTGGAAACCTGTGCTCCAAGTCGAAGTCGCGCCGCGCAGCGAGAAACGCTACGAACAATTGTCGCGATTGCTCGATGGCAGCGGTCTACAACTTGATCGACTCAATCCGCCACCCACTTCTCAGCCAGCAGCTAAGTGAGGTCAGTCATGGCGCGACGCGAAGAACAAACCAACATCGGCGAAGATTCCTTTCTCGATACCATTGCCAATCTGGTAGGTATTCTGATCATCCTGGTCGTATTGATCGGTAGCAAAACGAAAGTAGCCGCTGAAGCCAAGAGTCGCGAAATCGCGCAGCAAGATATTACGGACCAATCATTGGAACCGGCCGCCGAAGCGGATCGCTTGCGCTCCGCAGCCTTGGAGAATCATCGTCAACTGCAACAATATGCCATGGAAACCGAATACCGTCGCTTGGAACGCGATAAGTTGCTCGAGCAAACCATGCTGGCCAAAGAGGCCATCGAAGAGCGGATTTCAAAGGTCGACGACAAGCAACGGCAACACATCGAGAAGTCCAGCCAGTTGCAGCGACTGGAAAGCGAACTGAAAGATGTAGGCGATCGCTTGGGCGCCGCTCAAGAGACTAAACGCACCAAGATCATACTGGAACACTTGCCTACGCCCATGGCCAAGACTGTGTTCTCCCGCGAGATGCACGTGCGTCTGAAAGGTGGTCGAGTGACCGTCATCCCTTGGGATCGCCTGGTATCGACATTAAAGGAGCACGCTCCATTGGCCGCTCGCCGCTCGGCTTCCAAAAAAACTCTGGATGATAAACTGGGACCGATCAATGGATTTATGCTGCACTATCGCATGTCCGCCATTCCCGGCGGTTTTGAGCTCGAACGTTTCGAGATCGATGTGACGCCCGAGAACATTGGTGAGAGCCTGGACGAAGCCCTACAGACCGGTGGTATGTTGCGGGGGGAGATGAGCAGTCGCCTGGCTGCAGAGACCGTCGTGACCGTGTGGGTCTATCCCGATTCGTTCGCCGAGTTCCGTCGATTGAAAACCGCGCTCTATCGCGAAGGCTTTCTGGCCGCCGCTCGCCCATTGCCAGATGATATCCTGATCGGCGCTTCACCACGTGGCAGTCGCAGCGCGGCCCAATAAGTGCTTAAAACACTTCGATACTCTTGATGGAGGCTTTGCCGTGTCGCTGGGCGGCCGCCAAACAACGATACGTTGCCTCGATCAACTGCTCAGGTTCAAACCCGGCCGTGGGTGCAGAAGCCGAACCGATACCGCTATAGTAACGCGCGGGAATGGTCACTCGGCTGAGCATGGCAGAGACGTCACCGCTGGCGGATTGTCCAGACAGCACCTCGATCAACCCCTGTCGCAGCAGTCCAGTGGCCGTGTTGCGTTCGATATCCATCAAGCTCAAGATCAATTCGCCTTCGTTGCTCACAAAGGCATAGGGATCATGGATCTCTGGATGCTCACTCATCCAATTGACCAATTTTTGCTGCCAGGTGGCGAGTCCCAAGGATTGCAGCGTGGGCATGTTCTCTTCATCACCATCGGGCTGAACGCAGACGGCGATCAAGGACATAGTCCGCTCTTCGCTGCGGCACACGGCCAGTTGCCGACGCACAACCGTGATAAAGGCGGGATCATTATGCGAACGCACTTCAGCAATGATGATCTTGGGCACCACAAATTCATCACCGCGCGGTCTCGGGGTTTCTGCGGGATGTCCCTTGTCGGTGCGATTACCTACGGCTCGGCCGGTCGCTTGACGCGAACTTTGCAATAACTCATCCACCGAATCAGCGATCTCGATCTCCAACTTCAATCGCTCAATATCTTCATCGCTGGACGGCATGGCGGCTGGCGGCATTGCTGGTGTAGCGCCTGATGCTTCTGCTGGAATACGCGTTAAATCTGCTGACTGCGTCGCTGCTGGCCCAGTAGATTGCCCAGTTGTTTGCCCAGTAGTTTGTGCAGTCGCTTGCTCAGTAGTTTGATTAGTTGGTTGCCCGGATTGGTCAGTGGCAACCGGTCGGTTTGCCTTGGCTGTGGTCAGTGGTGTTTGCAGCAGTGCATGGACGATATCTCGCCAATGCTCGCTGGCTTCATTCCAAGGCACCGGCACACTGATCCAATCGCGTGGTACAACGAACTCAGCCCGTTCGGCGATCAGTTCGCCAGCCAGACGCCACAGGACGCTGGGCGCTCCCCATGCAGGCCGCCAATCGACTTTGGTCTCATCACACACCAATTGGTGCAGCAGACCACCATCTTGACCGTCCCACTTTTGACTAGCATGCAAGAGCAATTGCGACAGCACTTCTACATCAACCTGCAAAACACGTTGGATGGTCGCGTAGGGAGATTCATCGCTGGACATGGCGCTGGCCAACAGCGCGGCCAGATCGTCTTGAAACTCATGGACCAGGTTGGCGATTGCCAGCGCGTCGGCCAATTGCCTGCGCAGAACCGAGGTGACTTCTATAATCGATCCGCGTGCCAATCCGCGATACAGTGGCAGCACGCAGGCCGCCAACATGCGTTCCCCGCTGGCCAGCGCAGGACCTCGCATTTGCGTATGACAAAGCGTCAGGATCGCCGCCACGGTGTTGAGGCAATCCTCTAGGGTCTGCCGTTCATGTTCATTCGAGTAACTGGCCAGAGGTTGGCCTAACGATCGCAGGGACTGCTTGAGCAGGCCAGAGACAGGTTGCTCCAAGCCGGCGGGTATCTGGCCGGGCGAGCCAGGGGCGCGACCACCCAGCCACTGCCAAACCTCTAGCGGCGCGGTGGATGTGCGTAGCCAGCGTTTGGCTAATGCTTGTTCAGGACTGAGCTCGACATCGGTCGTCGCGGTCACAGTGGGCCCCTAAAAATCGATACCATATCTACGCGCAGCTCCCCAAGCCTTACGCGACCGACAAAATCTAGCTCACAACTAGCCGATTACGCAAAAAGCAGAGATTCATTTAGCTGGCCGGCCGAGAACCAAAGTCGCCAGAACAGCGGCAACCTGCGTTCCCAGACGAGTTCCCAGACGAGCCAAACCACCCGAAAGAACGAAAAACTATCAAAAAGTCGGTCTCAAGGCCACAATCTGGGCTCGACGATTTGGTGATCTGGGAGTACATTTTTGCCTCTGCTTGCGCGGTAGTACTGCGCAGGTAAGTGAACAGACATACTGTGACCAGATAGATTTGCCTCAGAAGGCTGCTAGGAAATGTACGCAATTTTCGTCGATGGTAGTCGTCAGTACCGTGTAGAGCCCGGTCAAACCCTCGATATTGACTATCGCGAAGGCTCCGAAACGGGCGACAGCCTGAAGTTTGAGAACGTCCTGGCCATTGGTGGCGACGAAGGCTTGCGTCTGGGTACACCTTCAGTGGCTGGTGCCAGCGTCACCGCTACCGTGCTGGGTATCGAAAAGGGCGAGAAGCTTTACATTCAAAAGTTCCGTCGTCGCAAGAACTCCAAGCGTCGAACGGGCCATCGCCAAATGTTCACCCGCATTGAAATCGGTCAGATCAACGCCTAATCGGGTACGAACAATCAGCCGCTGGGCGCTAGCCTACGGTTGTCGAACTAATCGCTTGACTGCAATCTATACCGGCCGATAACGCTTGCGAAGAAACCGGACGCTAGCGCGTTGCAGCTGATCGTACGAACAATCAGCCGCCGGGCGCTAGCCGGCGCTAGCCCACGGTTGTCGAACCAATCGCTTGACTGCAATCTATACCAGCCGATAACGCGTGCGAAGAAACCGGACGCTAGCGCGTTGCAGCTGATCGTACGAACAATCAGCTGCTGGGTGCTAGTCCACGGTTGTCGAACTAATCGCTTGACAGCAATCTACACCGGCCGATAACGCTTGCGAAGAAACCGGACGCTAGCGCGTTTCGACTGATCGGACAATCAGCCGCTGGGCGCTAGCCCACGGTTGTCGAACTAATCGC
>JADLDX010000045.1 GCA_020846515.1 Pirellulaceae bacterium | reverse complement strand
TCGGTCGCTGCCATTGCCTTGCAGATAGTAGGCTACGGTGTTCAAGCCTGGCTGGGTAACGAACACGGCATCATGCACTTCGTCGATACCAACGCTAGCGGACCCAAACGTCGCCAGCGGTTTCGTGTGGTCGTGGAGCCTCAGCGACTGCTGGACGTCACGCTTAATACCAATTGGACTGAGCCATCTGGCCAACCGGAGCGCGATCCGAGACGAACGTTCAATTTGGCAGAGAACCTTGTCTACGACGGATTGACGATGCTCGAACAACCTTGCAGTCAATCAAAATTGGTTGACTGCTTGATCGAGGCCATTCGCAATGATCGAGAAGCATTACTCTGGTCGGCTATTGACTTTGCGGGCATACCGCCTTCAGCCACGCTGCAAGGCGATTCGCAGTCATTGATGGATATACTGTAGTTGTTAGTCCATGCCCTTGGCTGCTGAGATCAGCCGAATGAATTCTTTGTTGGAGGGGAAGCGGGCCAATTGCTTGGTCAGCTGCTCCATCGCCTCGACGGGGTGCATCGTATTTAGGGTACGACGCAGCATCGTGACCGCATTGAGGGTCTCGGCGTCCAACAGCAATTCCTCGCGACGAGTACCGGATTGGGTAATGTCGATAGCCGGCCAGACGCGTCGGTCAGCCAGTCGACGATCCAGAACCAATTCCATATTCCCGGTGCCTTTGAACTCTTGAAAAATCAAGTCATCCATGCGGCTGCCGGTATCTACCAAGGCAGTGCCGACGATCGTCAGCGAACCGCCTTCGGCGAAAGCTCGCGCCGAAGCGAATAGCTTTTTGGGAATGTCCATGGCTTTGATATTCACGCCACCGGTCATCGTTGGCCCGCTGTTTCCAACCCACTTGTTGAATGATCGAGCCAGACGTGTAATCGAGTCCATCAACAGGAATACGTCTTTACCGCTTTCGGCCAGTCGTTTGCAGCGATCGATCACCAATTGGCTTAGACGCACGTGGCTGTCCACATCCTGGTCTAGACTACTGGCAATGACTTCACCGTTGGTGACATTGCGGCGCATATCGGTAACTTCTTCAGGTCGTTCATCGATCAGCAGCACGATCAAATGCACATCGGGATGATTCATTGCAATCCCCTTGCTGATGTGCTGGAGCATGATCGTTTTACCGCTACGTGGTGGCGCGACGATCAGCGAACGTTGACCTTTGCCTAATGGAGCCAGTAAGTCGATGATGCGATTGGTCAGCGGTTGTTGACCGATTTCCAGATGCAGCCATTGCTCTGGGTTGATAGGTGTCAGGCCGTCGGTATCGAAGTTCTTGACGTTGACGTAATCGTCGGGCAGCATGCCATCGACGTCTAGAATCTCACGCACGCGAGGCCCTTGTTGGCGTCGGGCCTGTTGCATCATGGCTTTGACCTTAACGCCTTGGCGCAGGCCAAATTTCTCGATCATCGTGCCTGGCACAAACGGGTCGGTGCGTTCGCGGGAGTAGTTATTGTTTCCGCTTCGAAGGAATCCGTACCCGTTGGGATGCATTTCCAGAATGCCCACGAACTCCTCGAGTGGTATATCGTTGACTTCAGCACCTTCGGGTTCAGCACCTTCAGGCACGTCGCCATTTTGTCCGGCGGGACCGGCGGTTGGGCCACCAGGACGTCGACGACGGAAGGGACGACGAGGAGGGCGGCTAGCACCGCCAGAAGCGTACGGAGTGGGTGACGAAGACGTACGCGGTCGGAACCTCTTTTTTTTGGGCATAGAGCGCTAATCCAGCATTTGGCCTTAGAAAACCACAAGCCTGCTCGGCCAGCCTCCTGGCGGCTCGACCTTGTACCTGCAGCAGCAACGCGTTGTGGCGAAAGTTTTTCAGAAAGGGTGATAGAGTTTAGATTCGTTTGTCCAGGGAATCCGAAACGCATGAACGAACACAATCGATCAGTGGCGGGATAGTGCCCGCGACAGTGGGATGCATCCTCTACTGGGAATGCCTCTCGGGTATCACGCACCGGCCAACGACAAGGGATCGTCGTTGAGCAACTGGTGGTCGTGACATACATTCTTTGAGCCATCGACCTTCGGTCGACTGCTGTAGGCTCGTAACATTTCACGAAGATCTTAACTCTTCGATCTTAATCTTCGTGGATCATCGTCTTCAGATTCCGTCTTCGACGGGAAAGCGACTGGTTAAGGCTTGCGCACAAACAAAGAGCGACAAACCTTCCTGTGTTGTCCGACCGTGACCGGATAAAGCTCACAACGCCAAGGCAAGATAGCCATCGTTGTTGGAGTGGGTTCTCTCCTACCACTCGCAAAAGCATCCGTCAGTTGAACGCCGGGCAGAGGTCCTACTGAAGACTCCTGATATTAGGATTTGGAGGAATAATAACCGCCATCCCACATATGTCAAGCTAAGTTTGCCGCACGCGTGGGAATAATCCGAAAACTTTATCTCAAAATCAGTACATCTTTCTCAAGTCCACCTGTGGATTGTCCGATTGTTCCAAGGATGACGGTTTTGCGGGGGGGACAATTGCCTGGGGTGGCCGAGTTTTCCAGTCGATCCCAAGGGTAGGTTCCCGGCCAAGAGGCCAACTTTCTTCCATCGGATGATGCCATGCTACGAAATGTTACCCTGATCTGCGTGGGCTTGCTGCTGGCGAACAGCCAACTTCGCAGTGAAGAATTGATCAACTGGCACGAAAACCTGACGACCGCTCGTCAGATCTCACAGCAATATCGCGTGCCAATCCTGATTCACTTTTACGGTGATCAGTGCATGCCCTGCAAGACGCTGGAAAAAAACGTCTTCACGCGCCCCGAAGTCGCCAGCACCATGCAACGCTACTTCGTCCCCGTGCGAATTAACGCGACTCACGATCGACGAACGGCTGCCGAGTTCGGCGTCCATAGCTGGCCCACCGATGTTTTCGTCTCGCCAGATGGAAAAACGCTCATGCAGGGTGTTTGTAATCAGAACCCCAATAACTACCTGCAAAACTTGCAGAACGTAGCCCTGATGAACCGCGATCGCAATGCCATGTTGGCTGGGAACAACCAAGCTCAACCCACGACCAGCGGTGCATCGCCTTATGGACGCACCGCTTCGAATAATCTGCAGCAGTCGGCTCCCGGACGCGACGCGGCTCCGACGCCTTACAGCAATCCATCCAGCGGTGCTAATCCGTACGCTCAGAATGCGCCTGCAAACTCACTGGCCTCAACGCAGTTTTCCGGCTCCGGCCAGTCCAGTATGCCTAGTCCGTCATGGCAAGGTCAGTCTGCCGGCGGCCAAGCCACCAACGGGCAACTCAGCGCGGGCCCATTGCCCAATGGCAATACCATGACCGTACACCCATCGCAACCAGCCAGTAGCCAGGCAAATAAAACAGTCAACGTACCACCCACTGTCCAGTGGCAGACCAATCAGCCGATGCACTCGCAGAGCGCGTTCAGCCAGTCCAATGCGCCGACCATTGCCCAAGCGCCCACGCTACCGCTGGCACCCGCCATGACTCAGCCCCAAACTGCTTCGCAGTCCAGCTCGCGCGGCACAGCGTTTGCCTCCGATCGACCCGCTACCGGTCGCGACTCGATCGTCAATAACCCTCACTTTGCCAACACACCGGCTAGCGTAACTAGCTCTGCCAGCACTCAACCACAGACTGGTGCACCAACCGCCCAGTCAATGCCCAACGCCAACAGCGCTGGCTCGGCACCTTCCAATGGTGTGCACGGTCAGTTGGTTTCGTCCAGCTCGTCGTCCAATCGTCCAGCCCTGGCACCTGATCCGAATTCACTTTCCAAGGCAACGGTTTCCGTGCCAGCCCTGGGTGGCTATTGTCCAGTGGCATTGTTGGGCGAACCGTCCAGCTGGATCAAAGGCTCGGAGCAGTTTGCCATCCGCCATCGCGGCCGAGTCTACTTCTTGAGCAGTGAAGAGACTGCCAAACAATTTTTAGCGACGCCCGATGCGTTCACGCCGGTGCTGTCGGGACACGATCCACTCGTGTTCCTGCGCGAAGGTCGATTGGTCGATGGCTCGATCTACGACGGTGTCCTCAAAGATCGCCAACACATCATGCTCTTTAGCAGCGAAGCCAACAAAACGGTCTTCTACGAAAACTACGATCGCCTGGTCAGCGAATTAGAACTGCTGATTCAACAAGGTCCAAAGTAATCAGAGATCGGATATCCAGCTGAGGATCCACGCTACGGAGTGACGCAAGAGTTATGGCCGATCTAGCTTCGTCCATCTCTTGCGTATCTCCTTTCTCTCGCGTCATTGCCGTTGGCCGCTATCAAAGTAGTACCACTTAACGCGGTTCTCTACCAAGATCGTCATCCGCTTTGATTCAGGCAGGATGGTTCTACACCGCGAGAGGAAAGAGTATCGCGAGAGTTGTGGTGGATGCACGACCGTCTGTATTTTCTCTGCGTCTCTCTATCCTCTTGCGGTGTATGATTCCGGTCTGGAAGGAACCAGATGTAAGTCAGCGGACGCCGGTTTCAACATCATTATCCATCGGCGTTGGCCGACAAATAGCGAATTGCGTTTGATCAGGTGCTCAGTTACGAAACACAAACAGGCGGCTAGCTCCGGCGATGATGACTCCATCGCGGAACAACGTCAAATTGCCACCCTCTGCACCGCGGGTGTCTAAGCGGAAACGCTGCTTGATGCTCGGTGCGCCTTGCCGGGCAATTCCTTGTTGATCAGCATCAAAGACAAAGATCTCGTTCTGTGTCGACCAGTAGACCTGGTCGCCGCCCACGACGCCTCGACCGTATCCACGCGGGGCCGGTAGAGCGCTCGATACATCACCCACTCCGCCACCCGGAAACGCAGCGATCATGCGACCCGATTGACGATCTAGCCAATAGATGCGATCACCACTGACGATGATGCTCTCGCGATGAACGCCCAACAACTGAGTGGCGTCATCAACGCGATGCGCGTCGGTCGACCAGAGCAGTTCACCGCTGGTCACATCCAAAGAAAACAGCTCAGGACAGTCTTGCGGCGCGCAGATCAATTGGGTTCCCACCACCATACACGGTGTCAGATCACGGTAACGGTATCGATCAGGTTTGGGGTATGGTTCATCAACCGTGGGTAAACTGCGTCGATAGCGAGCCAGCCACACGATCTCGCCGGTGTCTTGGTCCAGGCAGGCGATCGAGCCCAGATTGGTGTTGATATAGACGCGACCACCACTGGCCGTCACCAATTGATGGGATACCAGGCTAGCTTGCTCACATCCACTGACCATGCCACTGGCCAAGATAGGACTACGCCAGCGAATATCACCTGTGTCGCGGTCAATGCAAATTAGAGAGCGTCGCAAATTTACATTGTCTCGAGTCGCCAGGCATACAAATACTTGCGATCCCAAAACGGTGGGCGTGCCCTCAAATTCGGTGCTAGGAAAATCGTCGATTTCCAATCGAACAGGGAAACCCGGTCGCATGCTACCGTCACGCCGCAAGTCCAAGGCCACAATATAGCTGAGCGATCTGCCATCACCTGTCGGTGTTCTGTTCAGCCAAGCGGTTACCGGTGGACCCATACGCGCCCACAAGATGTCGTCTTGAATCGTCAAGGTGCCACGCGGCGCGCCCATGATGCGATAGCCAAAGGGTAAGTAGTTGGCCGCCGTCAAATCACTGTCAAACACCGGCAGCGATGACTCCTTAACAGGCCAACCTTTCCCAGTCCGCAGATCGTACGCCATAACGCGCGTTAGTTCATTCACATAAACTTGATCGGAATGTACGACCGGATGATAAGGCAAGACGCCCAGCGAACTTTCAGCCACGGGTGGTTTACTGGCCGGGTTCACATCGGTGCCCCCAGTTATGCGTTCCAATTGACGAGACCAAGTTGGCCAACTACCAATCTTGAACGAATGTTGGTTGCTACCGCTGCGCGCTGCATCACCAGCAAACGTTGACCAGGAAACGGAACCAGTGGCCTCCGTTCGCCTCCGCCGCTGCTCGAACCATTGTTGCGCGCTGGCGTTGATATCTTTCAATTGCATTTGCAAGTCTGGTGGTAACCGCTCGCCCAGTTTCGTAGACCATTGACAAGTATCCGCAAACTCCTTCGCAGTGGCATCGAAGGCGGCGATCGTCAGGATACGCCGTAGCAATTCTAAACGCAGTCGATCAGTTCCTTCACTGGTCTCTCCAATTATCCGCTGCCAACTCTCGTCCAGCATCTTGTCTCGCTGGTCCGATTCACGAAGGTACGACCAAATGCTGGGCCAGGGCAAACCATCTCCTACCATCTCGGGTGATCCACCAGGTGAGGCATCTGGTGAGATAACTGGTGAATCATTAGGTGACGGTTTGGGGAGCGGGACTCGTAGTGACAGTCCAGGGGCATCCAGCGCATGTCGCGCGGCTGTTGTCCAACCGCGATCGAGATACAGATCGCATAAGAACAACCGCGCGGTCGTGCTAGCCGGTGCCAGTGCGTAACGATGGACCAATTTTTGAAGCGCGGGTGCATCATGATCTGCCTGCGCTGTTTGCAGGGCACCGATTGCCAATTGCTGGTCGTTGCGACCAGCCGTCTTGAGTTGTTCGGCCGCGCGTTGTTGCCAGGCATGCAATCGCCAGATGGCCCAGCGCGTGATGGGGGCATGAACTTGTACGCTGAGCGTGGCCGCTTGGGCTGGCGAGCCCACTTCGATCAAACGGCCCTGCGAATTGTCTGTCAAACGCTGTAAGTTGGATACGGCTTCCGCATACTGGCCAGTCGCAGCCAGTTGATCGATTTGCTCCATCAACAATCGCTCTTGCGCCGTCGCGCCATGCGAAACACTTCCGAGCGAGCGCTCTTGAGCTTCTGCCAGATTACCCAGTTGACTAGCCACTATTACCACAAAGGTCATGACACCTGTGGCTACACCCGTGCATCTCATGCTTGAAGTCCGTCTGGTTATTCCATTCCTAAGCACGTCGAGTGGTCCGATTCGGGATTAAGGTGCATTCATCGTCAACAGGAACGTGCCGACTTGTCAATTCAGAGATGGCTGGCCATCAACCCAAAATTCCCTGAACAACGTTGCCATGCACATCGGTTAAACGATAATCGCGACCTTGCGATCGAAAGGTCAATCGCAAATGATCCAGGCCTAACAGGTGTAACAGCGTTGCATTTAGGTCGTGAACATGCACTGGATCGACCACCGCGTTGAAGCCCAGGTCATCGGTAGCCCCATGAACATGGCCCGCTTTGACGCCGCCGCCGGCCAACCACACACTGTAGCCACGGTTGTGGTGATCGCGACCATCGTTGCCACCTTGCACCATGGGCGTTCGTCCAAATTCGCCACCCCAGATGACCAGTGTATCCGATAGCAGGCCACGCTGCTTCAGGTCTCGCACCAAGGCTGCGCTGGCGCGGTCGGTATCCCCGGCATTCTTTTTCACGTCGGCCGTCAAATTGCCGTGCTGATCCCAGGCCTCGTGAAACAACTGCACGAATCGCACACCGCGTTCGATTAAACGTCGGGCAAGCAAGCAGTTGCGGGCAAAGCTGGACTCTTTAGGATCCTTGATACCATACATTTCCAGTATGCTCGCCGGTTCGTTGCTTAACTCCATTAGCTCGGGTGCACTCGTCTGCAAGCGATACGCCATTTCATAACTCGCAATACGCGAGGCAGTTTGCGGATCACCGCTATCGGTCAGAGCCAGGGAGTTGAGTTGATGGAGTGCATCGAGCGATGCGCGCTGCGTCGGTTGGTCAATGCCTTGCGGGTTTGACAGATATAACACGGCATCGCCCGCGTTGCGAAACGGAATGCCGCCATACATGGTCGGCAAAAATCCGCAGCCATAGTTGCTGGCACCACCGCTGGTGCCTTTGGCACTGGTCAACACCACAAAGCCGGGTAAGTCTTCCGATTGACTGCCCAAGCCATACAGGGTCCACGCACCAAAGCTGGGACGGCCAAACTGCTGACTGCCAGTATTCGTCATCATCTGCGCCGGCGCATGATTGACCGCGTCGGTCTGCATCGAGCGAATCAAGCAGATATCGTCCGCCAGGCTGGCGATGTGCGGCAACACTTCGCTCAGCTGCATACCGCATTGACCATGGCGTTTGAATTTGTATTTCGGTCCGAGCAATGCCGAATTGGGCTTGATGAACGCCGCCCGATAACCGCTCAGCAACTCTGGCGGAGGTAGTTGGCCATCGCGTTTGGTCAGCTCTGGTTTGTAATCAAACAGTTCCAGGTGGCTGGGCGCACCGGCCTGAAACATGTAGATCACCTGCTTGGCCTTGGCCGGAAAATGAGGCGCACGCGGTGCCAATGGCCTTGCTTGAGATGCTGATTGATTGTTCGGTGGCACCTCTGACGCATTGGGTGACGGCTCCTTGGCCTTCGCGTCGCGCTCCAGCATCAAAGTGGCGGCCACTGAGGCCAATCCTAAGCCGCACTCTTGCATAAAATAACGGCGGCGTCTGAGTGTTGCCAATTGGTCAATATGTGATTCTGAACCTGTCTTGCTCATGCTGGGGTTCCTTCTCAGTTTTTCGTCATGGTTTCATCGAGGTTCAGAAGTACACGGCTGGTCAGCACCCAAGCCGCTGCGTCGGATGGCGTCGTATCCGCCGGCAACTCGGGTAGCTTGGCTGGGTCGCCCGTGACGAGTTCGCGCGGATTCAACCAACCGTCCGCCAATCGCGCTCGGTATGTGGCCAACAGCTTGCCAACTTGGTTGGCCTCCGATTCAGTAGCATCCCTACTGACACACAATCGAAAGGCATAGTCGATGCGCGATCGTTCGTCTTGACCACCTTCGCGCAGAATGCGCAATCCTAACGCTTGAGCTGATTCGTAAAAAACCGTCTCATTCAAACCCGTCAAGGCAGCCAGCGGCGTATTAGATCTGACTCGACGCGCACAGGAAAAGTCACCGTTGGGCGCGTCGAAGTTGGACATGACTGGGTCGGGCATCGACCGCTTTCGGAAACCGTAAAGCGTTCGACGATATCGCTCGGGTCCGGTGGCTGGTTTCCAATAGCCAGGATACACATAGTTCTAGTCCAGCACGTTTTGGGGAACCGGTGGTATGACGCTGGGACCACCGAGTTTGTCGGTCATCAATCCCGAGACGCTCATGGCTATATCGCGGACAACTTCGGCATCGGCGCGGAAGCGTGGGCCGCGTGCCAGCAGGCGATTGCGTGGATCGCGTTCTAGCAATTCAGGCGAAACCGACGAACTCTGCTGGTAAGTATGACTGTTCACGATCAAGCGGATCAATTGCTTGTGGCTCCAGTTCTGATCCATAAAGTCCACAGCCAGCCAGTCCAGCAGTTCAGGATGTTCGGGCAAAGCGGCCCGCGTTCCAAAGTCTTCCGCCGTTTCGACCAAACCTTCACCGAAGATGGCCTGCCACACTCGATTGACGGCCACGCGCGCAGCCAACGGCGATCGTCGATCAACTAACCAGCGCGCAAAGGCCAGTCGATTCTTGGGTGCGTTTTCGTCCAGTGGATGAAAGGCGCGAGGGGTGTGAGGTGCGATTGGTTGCTGAGGTTGATCCCATGAGCCTCGATCGAGTAGATGAGTCTGGCGGGCTAGCTTGCCAGTGCGTTCAGCCAGATGCAACACGGACGTGTAGCCGCTCTGCCGCTTTGCCCACTGGGCTGCAATCGCATCGGACTGCGGCTTGAGCTCGGCTTGCGTTGCGATCCAGGCAAGTTCGACGATGTCGCTGCGTCTGGCTCGATTCGCATCCTGAGTATTCGATTCGCTGGCATCGGCGTTTTGCAGGATGGCCATGACAGCGGCATGAGGAATCGGCGAAGCCTGAGGGGCAGGGCTGCGCGTTAGACTGAAACGAGCACATCCCACCATACTGCCCATGCGCATGGCGATCTTTACCTCGGACCCGGCGGGCATGGCGAGTGGTTTCTCAAATTGCATCACAGCCACACTAGGTTGGTTGCGTTGGCCACCACCTCGGTCTGCTTGCCAGGTTGTGTCGTCCGAACCGTCGACTAAAAACGCGACTGGTCCAGTGCGTTTCTTGCCTTCCTTGTCCTTCTGCTCGGGTTCCGAATAGTCCGAGGTGGCGGAAACCATTTTTTGCTTTTGCCACTCTTTCGTTCCGGGAACTCGCGTCGAAAACTCCACTTCATGAATGTTCCACGTTCCCGTGCGACTGCGGCCCGGTCCGCGGAATGGCAGGTCGCCGTGATTAAGAACTTCCAATCGTAAACCCGTGACACCAGCCAGATCGCAATTGGCGAGCATATACACATCGGCGCTGGTATGTCCTAACATCGTTACCGACTGGTCAACCAACTGCACTGGATGATTCAATCCGCTGTTGCTGCCCAGGTCGGTAAACGTAATGGGTTGCCAATCTGGTTGTTGCGCTTGCACCTCTTTCGTCCATGAGCTGAGCTGCGTTGGCCAATCCTCAATCTTCGACAGTGCTTCCGCCTTGAGGCGGGCGATCTCGCGTTGCGTTTGGTCAATCAACTCTTGCTGCTTGTCGTCGAAGACCCAAGACTGTGCCTCGTAGGCATTGTTGAGGAACGCGAACATGCCGTAATATTCGTGCTGCGAAATCGGATCGAACTTGTGGGAATGGCATTGGGCACACTGAGTTGAAAGTCCCAACACACCCTTGCCGATGCAGTCGATGCGATCGAACATTTCGACCATTCGAAACTGCTCGGCCACGATCGCACCTTCTTCATTGAGCATGCTGTTGCGCAGAAAGCCGGTGGCGATCTTTTGATCCTGCGTTGCATTGGGTAAGAGGTCGCCCGCAATTTGTTCGATGATGAACCGGTCGTAAGGCATATCCTGATTCAAGGCATTTACAACCCAGTCTCGCCAAATCCATTGATCGCGCTGCAAATCTTTTTCATAACCATTGGTGTCGGAGTAACGCGCGACGTCCAGCCAGTGCCGAGCCCACTTTTCACCAAAGCGCGGAC